>NZ_JBQSYV010000002.1:0-260095 GCF_052379685.1 Halomonas sp. 111 | reverse complement strand
GTGCGTAAGAAAAATCTGGGTGTTTGCCAGCGAGACTTCAATGCGTTTGCACCAGGTTAAAGCCTGCACTGGAGGCAGAGCGACAGGTATGGCTTTTTACAATACACGATTGATTGCGCCCTTCGATGCATAGTAGGTTTCTTCGGAACTAATCGCGTTCAGGCAGGCAACGGCACAGCTGGCATCTATTTCACCTGCCCACACCAATACCGCCGATCAACCCACCCTTATTAACAGTAAGCGGGGGACCCCTCATGTTTTTACGTACTGTTTTGTAGAAACTGTTGCATTGTTGTTAGCAGCCTTTCCATTCATCACGGTAAGTAAAGCCATGAGTGAAACGCAATTGCATAATGCGGCTAAACAAAATGATACCTCCCTTGCCATTCGGCTCTTGGCGGAGGGCGCGGAAATAGACGCGCGTGATAGCAGTGGTGCGACAGCGTTGTTAATAGCCTCCCGCGCCAACGCAGTCGAAGCGGCTAGGGTCCTCACCGAGTCTGGGGCTGATGTCAATGCGAAGGACAGCATCCTTGACAGCCCCTATCTCTATGCAGGCGCGCGCGGTCATTTGGAGATACTCAGGATGACGCTGACGCATGGAGCTGACCTGAAAAGCACTAACCGTTACGGTAGGACGGCGCTTATCCCAGCCGCGGAGCGCGGGCATGTTGAGACGGTACGAACTTTGATTGAGGCAGGAGTCGACGTAGATCACGTTAACAATCTTCACTGGACCGCGTTGCTGGAGGCAATCATCTTGGGCGACGGGCACGCCCGCCATCGGCAAATCGTAGAGTTGTTAGTTGAGACAGGCGCTAATGTTAGCCTGGCGGATGGGAACGGCGTGACGCCACTGCAGCATGCAAGCGGTGCTAACTATCAAGATATCGAAACAATCCTTATCGCTTCTGGCGCCCACTAATATATAGCCTAACCGCCACTTTGGACAGCTAGGCATGCAAATGGTCAACGAGCTTGAAAAATAAAGCGACTCAAGGCCTGCTTAAGATCATGGCTAAGAATTATTCATTGCTTTAAGGCTTACAGATAGCAAGCTCTTAAGCTCAGATCCTTCCAGGTTATGATTAGCGTTAAGGCCTGGCAACAAGGGTAAGAAGAGGGCTAGCGCTATGCGGTGCTACTGAGTTTCTGGAATTTCACCTGGTACGCGGTATCTGACGCTTTCTGCTTGCTGCTCTTCATAGCGTTTATTTTCATCGTCCGGCACAACGCCAAGTACGGTTTCTTTTGAGCCATCTGGCCAGGTATACGTCGTGCATCCCGCTAGCGACGCCATTGCTATTAACGCCAGAAAAGCCACTATCCCGGTGGTGAGACGATATTGCAGCATAAAATTATTCCCTGTATTACGTTGGATTAATGAAAAGGATACGGAGTTGTAGCAGTGACTATAGGGCTCATGTCAGCGGGTTGTAAATCGTCTTTTGTGTTGTGCGTACGAATAACCGTTTAAAAATAAATGTCTACACTGATATAGAGCGATAATACTGTATGGGGTGTGGGGGTATTTCGTTGGTTGACGATAGGCTTGGAGGAAAAGCCGGGGGGGCTCTTGAGACAAGTTAGCCCTTATCTAGCTGCTAATATAAGGTAACCATGGATAGATTGGCTTGTATCGAAGAGGTCTTTAATAGCCGATAGGGATACTGCCGACGAAAATGTAAGGATACATGATGCACTCATCGACAGAGCGCCGCTTGGTATGGCTTTCACGCTTAACGTTATTGGGAACGCTGCTGACTATTGTCGTTATCTTGGTCGGTGCCTGGACGCGTTTAGTGGACGCGGGGTTAGGTTGCCCGGATTGGCCCGGCTGCTATGGTCGCTTGCTCGTCCCTGATGGTGAGCATGCTGCTCTACGCCATCCCGATGCACCCCTGGATGTTGCAAAAGCCTGGGTGGAAATGGTGCATCGTTATATAGCGGCTCTTCTCGGAATATTGGTTCTAAGCGTTTTAGTGCTTGGCTGGCCACTTCGCAATACTCGCCATTACCCTTGGTGCATTAGCGTGCTTCTACTTGCCGCTATCATTATACAAGGGGGCTTTGGTGCATTTACCGTGACCCTGAAACTTTGGCCTCAAGTGGTTACTTTGCACTTGCTGGGCGGGCTAAGCGTATTGCTGCTCTTTTTCTGGCTGCATCTTAGGCTAACCAGTGTTTCTGAGAAAAAGGTCGTGGGAGCAAACTGCTTTAATGTTTTTTGGGGCTTAGCCGCCGGGCTATTGATTTTGCAGCTTGGCTTGGGTGGCTGGGTAACAAGTAACTATTCAGGTATGGCTTGCCAAGGGTTCCCCGCTTGTAATGGCCAGTGGTGGCCAACCATGGATCTTAGTGAAGGTTTCCATCTGACTCAAACGGTTGGCCCCAATTACCTGCATGGACAGCTGCATGCAGAAGCTCGGGTCGCGATTCACTATATGCATCGGCTAGGGGCGCTGTTGTTGGGTGTATCACTCTTGGTGCTTTGGTATCGATATCGCCACAACCCAATTGTCGCTCGGGCGCTTGTATTTGTTATTGGGGTCTATGCGCTGCAGGTTGTACTTGGCATAGCCAACGTGTTGATGTGGTTGCCTTTGTGGTTGGCACTTGCGCATACTGCAGGGGCCGTTTTACTCGTGATTGGCATGGTGCGGGCTTGGTGGTGCGTGTGCTTGGGCGAGCGATAGAAAATAAGAGTTCAAATTTAAAATGATGTATAATTCCTGTTTAGTTTTTGATGTACGACGGAGAGCATTATGAATTCGGTCAGCGCACTGATGGCGCTTACATTAGCGCTTGCTGTCATTGCGGCTTTATCCATGTACGCGCTTAAACTGCGCAAAGAGGTAAAACGCCGTGAAGCATTCCGCTTGGATGAAGATTTAAGGGCCCAGCAAAATAGCCTTGAAAATTTGGATTATGTAACAAGTGCATTGGTCCAAGGGCAGGTAGACATTACCGAAGGTTCATGGCGCTGTAAGGTGCTGCTTGAAATTGTTGATGCCAATCTTGCAGAGCATCCTGATTTTCAAGCCTTTTCTGAGGTTTATAACCGGACGCAGCATCTTAAAACGCACTCTGCGCGTGCCAATTTAACGCCCCGTGAGCGCATGAGCGAAGATAAGCAGCGTTTGGAAGTTGAGCGTGATATGAAGCCCGCGGTTCTGGCTGCTGCAGAAGCCGTTATAAAATGGCGTGCACAAGGCGGACCTGAGCTGTATAAAGGCGAAAATAAGAAGTAAGTTTGGTTTATTTTAGTGCGGCAATATGTTTTTTTGGTGCCGGATGTGGCAGTTTTGCTATGCTTGATATGTCGATGTTGGCAAGAAGTTGATATGTCGGCATTGTTGCCTTCAATGGTTAAAGCGTAATAATAGGCAGATTGTTCAATTCAGGCAGGGGAACGCCCGCGTGGTTAAAATTGAACAAGCGAAAAATGGATGCTCTCGCAATAAGAAGCATTGGATAGATTTGGCTATACGGCTAAGTCAGCATTGGATCAAGAAGGAGTCTTGTATGAAAAAGTCAACGACTGGGTTGCTAATCGGTTCCGCCTTGGTAGTGGGCCTTTCAGGCTGTGCCACTTCCGCTAATCAATCTTCTGGCCAAGCTGGTGCTAGCAGCAGTGACCGTAGCTGGTATCAGCACCCTGCTGTTTGCGGTCTGGCGGGAAGTTTGATTGGCGGTAGCATCGGCTATGCCACTAGCAGCTCTTCTGATGAAGATAGCGGTGCGGCAACGGGTGCTGTCGCTGGCGCTGCAATCGGTGGCCTGCTGTGTGCTGATCGTACGCCTGAGCCGGTAGCTCCGCAGTGCCCGACATACGGTGAAGTGCCTGCTGGTGTTGCCGTTGATGCGCAAGGTTGTCCGCTGGACTCCGATAATGACGGCGTGCCGGACTATCGTGACCAGTGTCCGGGTACCCCCGCTGGTGTAGAAGTAGACGCAGTAGGTTGCCCGCTAGACTCCGACGGTGATGGCGTGCCGGATTACCGTGACCAGTGCCCCAATACGCCAGCTGGTACCGAAGTAAACGCACTGGGTTGCCCAGATAGCGTTGTTCTTCAAGACGTTAACTTCGAGTTTGATTCTGCTCAGTTGACCGATAATGCCCGTAACATCCTGAACGGTGTTGCTGAGCGTCTGGTTAATAACCCCGATGTGCGTGTAAGCATCGATGGTTATACCGATTCACGTGGTACAGCTGCTTATAACAAAGGCTTATCTCAGCGTCGTGCTGAATCTGTGACTGCTTATCTTGCTCAGCGTGGCGTAGAAGCTAACCGCATGCGTGCTGTTGGTTACGGTGAAGAGAATCCGATCGCTACGAACGAGACTGATGAAGGTCGCGCACTGAACCGCCGTGTTGAAATTGACGAGTGGAACTAATACGCAGACTGCTTGGGCGCTAAACGTGTAGCGCTTTTGCTGGATGTGCCGCACATTTACTGTGCGTATCGACGGGAGGCGTATGCCTCCCGTTTTTATTTTCTGCGGCGCTCAAGTCTGTTAGGCTACGCGCTTGTATAACGTTGTATCACTTATTAAACGCCACGATCATTGATAGCGAAATGTGATCCTTGGTATGGATCACCACTGCGCTCAAGGAATACTGAATGCCCATTGTGACACTACCTGACGGTAGCCAAAGAACATTTGAAGCACCACTTTCCATTATGCAGCTTGCAGAATCCATTGGCCCTGGTTTGGCTAAGGCCTGCGTTGCAGGGCGGATAGATGGCGTTTTAGTCGATGCCGCAGATGTTATCGAGCACGATGCAAACGTAGCGATTATTACTGCGCGTGACCCTGACGGCGTGGAGATCATTCGTCACTCCTGCGCGCATTTGATTGGTCATGCGGTAAAGCAGCTTTACCCGGACGCTAAAATGGCGATTGGGCCGGTCATTGATAACGGCTTTTATTATGATGTCGACTTTGGTCGTTCAATTACGCCAGAAGATTTAGAGGCGATTGAAAAACGTATGCAAGCGCTAATAGAGCGCGAGTACGATGTTGTCCGTGAATATGTTGATCGCGATAAGGCAATGTCGACGTTTTCTCAGCGTGATGAAACGTATAAACAGGAAATTATTCGCGATATTCCTGACGGTGCGGATATCCGGCTTTATCATCATGAAGAGTACACGGATATGTGCCGTGGCCCTCATGTGCCTAATACCCGCCATCTAAAAGCGTTTAAGTTGACGAAACTTGCCGGCGCCTATTGGCGCGGGGATGCTTCAAACCCCATGCTGACGCGTATTTATGGCACTGCCTGGGGCGATAAAAAGCAGCTGAAAGCGTACTTGAAGCGGCTTGAAGAGGCTGAAAAGCGCGATCACCGTAAGCTTGCACGCCGTCTTGATCTCTTCCATATGCAGGAAGAGGCGCCAGGGATGGTGTTTTGGCATCCGAACGGTTGGGCGTTATGGCAGCAGATCGAACAGTATATGCGAGGCGTTTATAAAGACGGCGGTTACCAGGAAATTCGCTGTCCGCAAATAATGGACGTATCGTTGTGGAAAAAATCAGGGCATTGGGATAATTACGCGGACGGTATGTTCTTTACCGAATCCGAGAAGCGGGAGTATGCTCTCAAGCCCATGAATTGCCCTGGCCATGTGCAGGTGTTTAATTCCGGGTTGCGCAGCTACCGTGAGCTTCCGGTTCGCTTTGGTGAGTTTGGCGGTTGTCATCGTAACGAGCCCTCAGGCGCTTTGCATGGCATTATGCGTGTTCGTGCGTTTACTCAAGATGATGGCCATGTGTTTTGCACCGAAGCCCAGGTTGAGCCCGAGGTCACCAGCTTTCATCGCCAAGCGCTTAAGGTCTATACTGATTTTGGGTTTGAAGATATTGCCATTAAAATTGCGCTTCGCCCTGAGAAAAGAATTGGTAGTGATGATGTTTGGGATGAGGCAGAAGATGCGTTGCGTCGCGCGTTAAAAGCGTGTGATGTCGAATGGCAGGAGCTCCCTGGTGAAGGTGCGTTCTATGGCCCCAAGATTGAATACCATATGAAAGATTGCCTGGGGCGCGAGTGGCAGGTGGGCACCATGCAGGTTGATTTCATGATGCCCGAGCGTTTAGGTGCTCAATATGTGACCGAAGAGGGCGAACGTAAGCCGCCGGTCATGTTGCACCGTGCTATAGTAGGCTCAATGGAGCGCTTCATTGGTATCTTGATTGAACATTATGCGGGCGCTATGCCATTATGGTTGGCACCTCAGCAGGCGGTAGTGATGACAATTACCGATGCGCAGCGTGATTACGCTCTTGAATTAGAGCAACGTCTGCAAAAAAGTGGCTTACGAGCTAAAGCGGACTTGAGGAACGAGAAGATCGGCTTTAAAATCCGTGAGCATACGTTACAGAAAATTCCCTATCTCCTTGTGGTGGGAGATAAGGAAGTCGAAGCTGACTCAGTGGCCGTGCGAACTCGCAGCGGCGAAAACCTCGGCACAATGACAGTCGATGCACTTATCGAGCGTCTTGGTGCGGAGCGAGCAGCCCTGGCGACATCGTCAATTGCCTAAGGAGACGGAACGATCAAGCGAAGCAATCAGCGCGGGCGTCCAGCAGACAAACGCCCACCAATGAACGAGCGAATTACCGAAGAAGAAGTGCGTTTAATCGATGCTGAAGGTGAGCAGTTGGGCGTTGTGCCTACCACCGAAGCGATTGAGCGTGCAGAAGCTGCCGGTTTAGACCTCGTGCAAATTTCGAATGCCGATCCCATTGTCTGTAAGATTATGGATTACGGTAAATTCGTTTTTGAGACGAAGAAGCAGAAAGCGGCTCAAAAGAAAAAGCAAAAGCAAATCCAGGTTAAGGAAGTTAAATTCCGTCCTGGCACCGACGAAGGCGATTATCAGGTAAAATTGAAAAACCTGATGCGCTTTTTGGAAGGTGGTGACAAGGGTAAGGTCACTTTGCGCTTCCGTGGTCGTGAAATGGCGCACCAGGACATCGGCCGCAAGCTGATGGAAAGGATCGCGGCAGACCTGGAAGAGATCGGAACGGTGGAGTCCTTCCCGAAAATGGAAGGCCGCCAGATGATCATGATTCTTGCCCCGAAAAAGAAGTGATCCAACGGCGAAACCAACGGGCTATCGCGTAGGCGATGGTCGGCCCTGGATTTTCTAAAAAATATCGAGCGGAGTTTTCTCATGCCGAAAATCAAAAGCAACAGCGGCGCTGCGAAGCGCTTTAAAAAGACCGCTAATGGCTTCAAGCACAAGCAGTCTCACCGTAGCCACATCCTGACCAAAAAATCGACTAAGCGTAAGCGTCAGCTGCGTGGAATGAAGCAGGTTCACGCTGCTGATAAAGCGCTGATCCAACGCATGCTGCCAAACCTATAAGTCGTTTTTTTTGTCTGAGTGCTTAAAGCCTCAGCTATAAAGTCAGGAGTGTGTTATGACTCGTGTTAAGCGTGGTGTAGTTGCCCGTCGTCGCCATAAAAAAGTATTGAAGCAGGCTAAAGGTTACTACGGTGCCCGTTCGCGTGTTTTCCGTGTAGCTAAACAGGCCGTTATCAAAGCAGGTCAGTATGCTTATCGTGACCGCCGCAACCGTAAGCGTCAGTTCCGTGCGCTGTGGATTCAGCGTATTAACGCTGCTGCACGCATCAACGGTATGTCTTACAGCCGCTTTGTTGGCGGTTTGAAGAAAGCCGGCATCGAAATTGACCGTAAAGTATTGGCTGATCTGGCTGTACACGAAAAAGCCGCATTTGCTGCTATCGTGGAAAAAGCCAAGGCTGCCCAATAACGTCATAGCTGTGCAAATGCCAGCGTGAATTGACGAAGGTCATTTCAGTGTGACCCGCAGGGGAAGAGCAGCCGCTCTTCCCCTGTTTTTTTGTCACCTTCAATGTGCGACACCCTCATAAAAGGGAACCGCTTAATTCGGAGTGAAACGGATGGACCACCTTCCTACTCTGGTGTCTGAAGCACGTGATGCCATTCAGGCTTCGCAAGATGTTGCTTCGCTGGATGAGTTGCGAGTTCGCTATTTAGGCAAAAAAGGCGAAGTAACGGCTTTGCTGAAAGGGTTAGGCAAGCTAACAGCCGAAGAGCGCCCGGCTGCTGGCGAACGCATTAACCAGGCAAAGCAAACATTGGCCAATGAAATTGACGCTAAGCGTCAGCAGCTTGAAAACGTAGCATTGAATGCGCGGTTGGCCGCTGAGCGCATCGATGTTACGTTGCCGGGCCGTGGGCAGGCCAGTGGTGGCTTGCACCCGGTTACGCGTACGCTTGAGCGTATCGAAAGCTTATTTACGCGTATCGGTTATGACGTCGCGGTAGGACCAGAAATTGAAGATGACTATCACAATTTCGAAGCGCTCAATATTCCTGCGCATCACCCGGCACGCGGCATGGCGGATACGTTCTATTTTGATGCAACGCGTCTGCTGAGAACGCACACTTCCCCCGTTCAAGTGCGCACAATGAAAGAGAGCGAGCCGCCCATTCGGATTGTGTGCCCCGGACGCGTTTATCGTAGCGATTCCGACCTGACGCATACGCCTATGTTTCACCAAGTGGAAGGACTGCTGGTGGACGAAGGGGTTAGCTTTGCTGATCTAAAGGGCACGATTGAAGACTTTCTGCAGGCGTTTTTTGAGCGGGACGACCTTTCTGTTCGCTTCCGCCCTTCGTATTTTCCATTTACCGAGCCTTCTGCTGAAGTCGATATCCAATGCGTTATGTGCAGCGGTTCAGGCTGCCGTGTTTGCTCGCATAGTGGTTGGCTGGAAGTAATGGGTTGCGGCATGGTGCATCCTGCAGTTTTCCGCCACTCGGGAATTGATACTGAACGCTATACCGGCTTTGCCTTTGGTATGGGGGCTGAGCGCTTAGCGATGCTGCGTTACGGTGTAAACGACTTGCGCCTGTTCTTTGAAAATGACCTGCGCTTCTTGCGCCAATTCGCTTAAGACCGCTGCCGAACACAGGAACGATCATGAAATTTTCAGAACAGTGGCTGCGCGAATGGGTATCACCGCAGCTGGACACGCAGGCGATTGCTGATCAGATCACAATGGCCGGCTTGGAAGTCGATGCAGTTGAAGCCGTAGCCGCTGCGTTTAGCGGCGTTGTCGTTGCTGAGGTGCTTACCAAAGAGAAGCACCCGGATGCCGACAAATTAAACGTATGTACCGTTAATGATGGCTCGGGTGAACCGGTGCAGGTGGTGTGCGGTGCAGCAAACGTTGATATCGGCCAGAAGATTCCTTTTGCTCAGGTAGGGGGCGTGCTGCCGGGCGATTTCAAAATCAAGAAGGCCAAGCTGCGCGGTGTAGAGTCACGCGGCATGATTTGTTCAGCATCGGAACTTGGGCTTGAGGAAGAAACCTCGCCCGGTATTCTGGTATTGGCTAATTCTGCGCCTATTGGCATCGATTTTCGCGAATATATGCACCTCAACGATATGACCATTGAGGTGGATCTTACGCCTAACCGCGGAGATTGCTTAAGTGTTAAGGGGCTTGCCCGTGAGGTGGGTGTGCTTAACCGGTTAGCCGTAACGCCGCCGGTCATCGAATCTATCCCGGCCGTAATAGATGACACCTTTGCTGTCAGCGTTGAAGCACCTGAGCAGTGTCCTCGCTATGTGGGTCGCCTCATCAAGGGCATTAATGTAAAAGCGGAAACACCGCTTTGGATGGTAGAGCGTCTGCGTCGTAGCGGTATCCGTTCCATTGATCCTGTGGTGGACGTTACTAATTACGTCATGCTGGAGCTTGGCCAGCCGATGCACGCGTTTGATCGCGATAATTTGAACGGTCGCATCGTTGTGCGCATGGCGAAAGAGGGGGAGCGGCTAACCTTGCTGGATGGGCAAGCCGTTGCCCTGCGCCCCGGAACATTAATGATTACCGATGAGGCGGGTCCGCTTGCCATGGCGGGAGTCATGGGCGGAGAGAATTCTGGGGTTAACGAAACTACCCAGACGATTTTCCTGGAGTCGGCATTTTTTACACCACTGGCGATTGCGGGTAAGGCGCGCTCTTACGGTTTGCACACAGATGCGTCACACCGGTTTGAGCGTGGCGTGGACCCTGAGCTTGCTAGAGCGGCCATTGAGCGTGCGACACGCTTACTGTTGGATATTTGTGGCGGCCAGCCTGGCCCTGTCACTGAATGCGTCAGTGAAGAGCATGTGCCTGCTTCTCGCACTATTTTGCTGCGTGAAGCGCGTTTGGAAAGTGCGCTTTCCAAGAAATTGGCCAATGAAGATGTCACCGACATTCTGACGCGTTTGGGTCTTGAGGTGAGTCAGCAGGCTGAAGGCTGGTCGGCTGTTGCGCCTAGCTGGCGTTTCGATGTCGCGATTGAAGAAGACCTGATCGAAGAGATCGCCCGAATTCATGGCTACAATAATCTGCCTGTTCGCCGCCCGGCTGCACGGTTAGCGCTGCGCTCTGCAGATGAAGCAACACTCACCCAAGCGCAGTTGCGTCGCCAAATGGTCGCTCGTGGTTTCCAGGAGGCGATTACTTATAGCTTTGTGGCTCCCGAGCTTCAGGCCGCTATATTGCCTGATGCCGTCTCTCCGGTGCTTGCTAACCCCATTTCAGCGGATCTCTCAGTGATGCGGGCCAGTCTTTTCCCGGGGCTGGTGCGGGCCATGGAGCATAACTTAAACCGTCAGCAACCCCGCGTTCGCCTGTTCGAAACGGGGCTGGTATTTAATGGCGAGCTGGATCGACTGTCCCAAGTTCCCATGATGGGGGCGTTAGTCTGTGGTAGTCGGGAAACGGAAGGCTGGGCAGGTTCTAAAGAGCGTATCGACTTTTACGATCTCAAAGGGGATCTTGAAAGCCTTTTAGCCTTGGGTGGCAATCTTGATGCGTGGCGCTTTGAGCCAGCCGAGCATCCAGCGCTTCACCCCGGCCAGAGTGCTGAAATACAGTACAACGGCGAGCATGCTGGCTGGATTGGAACTTTGCACCCGCAAGTGCGCGCCAAGCTGGGCCTTAAAGTGGATGCGGTACTCTTTGAAGTACGCCTGGATACGTTAAGCCAAGGGCAGATCCCGGCCTTTGAAGCGTTATCACGTTATCCTGAAGTGCGACGCGATCTGGCGTTTATCGTAAAGCAAGCGGTGCCCGTTCAGGCTCTACTGGATTGCGCTAAAGAAAAAGCCGGTGATTACTTAAAAGACATTACGCTATTTGATGTCTATGCTGGTAAAGGCGTGGCGGACGACCATAAGAGTATTGCGTTAGGCTTGACCTGGCAGCATCCTTCACGCACGCTAAACGATGAAGAAATCAACCAGTTGGTAGATTCCATCGTGACACAAGTGCGTGTCCAGTTGGAGGCTGAGCTACGCGGCTGACAATAATATGCCACGACACGGCGCTTATCACGTTCTTGGCAATGCGTTTGCTACAAGGAGGGTCCTATGGGTGCGTTGACCAAAGCAGAGCTGGCAGAGCATTTACATACTGAGCTGGCACTGTCTAAACGAGAAGCAAAAACCATGGTCGAAGCTTTTTTCGAAGAGATTCGAGCCTGCTTACGAGAAAATGAACAGGTTAAGCTGTCTGGGTTTGGTAACTTTGATTTGCGTGATAAGCGTGAACGGCCGGGCCGTAACCCAAAAACCGGTGAAGAAATACCTATTTCTGCCCGCCGTGTTGTGACCTTTCGACCAGGTCAAAAATTAAAGCAGCAAGTCGAGCACTATGTGAAAACCAAGTAGTCCTTGATGTTAATGACCTACCCGTAGCGTCGTTTTCGCTATATAACGGAGTGCCTTTGGGCGCTCCGTTTTTTTATGCGCCACGGTGCATACAGCCTTGTCTGTTCATTTGCGAAATGTGCCGTATAAATGAAGTATGTTAATATTCCTGCAAATTCAACGGCTATTTATCAACGCCGTGACACTTAATAGGGGATAGCAACAATGCCTCAACTGAACATATTGGTTGGCACGATGTATGGCGGTGCGTTAGATGTGGCTGAGCAGGTAAAGCCATTATTCGAGCAAGCGGGCTTTGCCGTTAATATTGTTGAGCAGCCGACGCTTGATGATCTAACGAGCAATGAAGATCTCTCATTATTCGTGCTCTCTACCACTGGCAGTGGTGACTTTCCCGGTAATTTTGTGCCCTTTGTGCGCAGCTTAAAAGATACAAGCCCAGCCCTTACGGCATTACGCTACGGCATGATTGCGTTAGGCGACAGCTCCTACGGTGATACATACTGTGGTGCGGGCAGAGCGCTTGATGCGTTACTTGAAGACCATGGGGCACGCCGTTTGGGTGACCGGTTGGAAATTGATGCCATGGAAACATTTATGGCAGATGATGCCGCAGTACCGTGGGTCGAGACGTGGATTGAAGAGCAGCAGCTAAAGGTAGCCTAAGCAATGCAGCCGATGCCTTTTTCAGCAGAGCGCATTAGTGTTGCGCTCGGTTTATGTGTGGTAATGCTGGCATCTTTGCCGCGTTTTATGGCAGGCGGGCACAGTACCCGTCAAACGCTTATTGTGATGGGTGTCGTACTGGTTGCCGGCGCGGCGGTAGCGCAATGGCGTTTATTATCCCGTGACGCGCGCAAGCAATTGCCTCGTCTTTGCCTACGGTTGGTGCTCATGCTGTTAGCGGGTGCTTTAGTCATGGGGGCTTGGCACGCGCTTTTTACCACATGGATTAGCTGGGAGGTTTTTATCTCTCACGCCGCTACCTGTGGTCTTTTAATGCATGCGGTAAGTTTATGGTGGCGACCTAAACGCCATAAATAACCCGTTTAGGTCCAAAACCCTTGGATAAAATCGATAGCATACTCACCCAGCAGGTCCCATTGCTGCTCCGTTTCAACGCCTTCGGCGACCGCCTTTATACCTGGCTCACGAGTAAGGCTTGCAATCGCCGCAACGATAGCGCGGCTGTTGTGCTCCTGCGGATGCAAGGTCTCAATAAAACGGCGATCTATTTTTAGGCTTTGGGCCGTAATATGATGCAGGTAGCTCAGTGATGAGAAGGGCCTCGCTAAGCAACATTTGATGCGGCGCGGTATGCACGGGTGATGTCATAAATTCCGCGATCGGCCGCATTAGAACCGAGGGCGTGCTGAAATTGATCATCAAGGCGTCATGCTCTGTCCAGATACCTAATGCCTGATGGCTCTCCATAATGACAATAGAGCTGCAGTGGCGCTTCGCCATACGCTTTGCCGCTTGGCAAGGCGTATGGCGGGTGTGCAGTGCATAATGCGTGAAATAGGTAAGTCTTGATGAGTAGTCATGAGTATCGTTACGATAGCCAGTAAAGGTTGCTAAGTGGCAGGTAGCCTATCGTAATGAGCACGTAATTCTGTGTCCGAGGTCTAAAAGTAATAAATTAGTCACTTATTCCCTTGTAATTAACCGCAGCGCCCCCATCTTGCGAGCATGGCGCTTGCCACCGTGCGCTAGGGTTCTTAAAATTGCCCCTTGGAATTTATTTAAACACTGTTAATACAACGCCCAGCCGCTAGAGGACAATTCATGCAAGTTTCCGTCGAGACGACCTCCCAGATCGAACGCCGTATTTCTATCCAAGTACCGGCTGCCGAAATCGACGAGGCTGTCAGTGCTCGCCTGATAGACACCGCGAAAAACGTGCGGCTGAATGGTTTTCGCCAAGGCCGGGTGCCAATGTCTGTTGTCCGCCAACGCTATAGCGACAGCGTTCGCAGTGAAGTAGTGGGCGAGGTAATGCGTGAGCGTTACGTACGTGCCATCACTGAAGAAGGCCTTAACCCGGCTGGCTACCCTCAGATTGAGCCGCAAATTAATGAAGCCGGTAAAGATCTTGAATTCGTAGCGATCATGGAAATTTATCCGCAGATCAAGTTGACCTCTATCGAAGGCACTGACGTTGAGCGCCCGGTGGTTAGCGTAAGCGATGCTGACGTTGATGAAATGATCGAGACGCTGCGTAAACAAAATGCCGATTGGCAAGATGCGGATACACCGGCAGCAGATGGCGATCAGGTAACGATTGATTTTAAAGGTTTCCTGGGCGATGAGCCGTTTGAAGGCGGTAGTGCTGAAGGTCACGCGCTAGTGATTGGCTCCAACAGCTTTATCCCAGGCTTTGAAGAGCAGTTAATCGGTGCCAAGGCTGGCGAAGAGAAAACCATCAAGGTTACTTTCCCGGAAGATTACCAGGCCGAGCATCTGGCAGGTAAGGAAGCCACCTTCAATGTAACGGTGCATAAAGTCAGCACGCAGAAGCTGCCTGAAATTGACGCTGCTTTCATTGAGCGCTTTGGCGTAGACGATGGCGACCAGGATAAATTCCGCGCTGAAATCAAAAAGAACATGACGCGTGAGGCGACTCAGGCCGTTGATAATCGTGTTAAGCAGCAGGTGCTGGACGCGCTTAAAGAAGCCAACGACATTCTGGTGCCAAGCTCGTTAGTTCAGCAAGAAACGGATGCAATGAAGCGTCAGGCTGCTCAACAGTTTGGCCTTGGCGAAGACTTTGATGTTAGCCAGCTGCCCAATGAGCTTTTTGAAGAGCAGGCCAAGGGCCGCGTTCAAGTAGGTCTTTTGCTGGCTGAAGTGATCAAGGTCAATGAGCTTGACGCTGACGATGCTGCGATTAAAGCAAAAGTTGAAGAGCTGGCCGAGCAGTACCAGGACCCTTCTGAGGTTGTTGAGTACTACATGAGCAACGACCAGCTGAAAACGCAGGTTAAGTCTGCCATTCTCGAAGAGAAAGCGGTCGATAAACTGCTTGAGCAAACGAACGTTAAAGACGTTGAAATGTCTTATCAGCAAGCATTAGCTGCCGCTCAGCAGCAGGCTGCACAAGACGAGGGTGCTGAAGAAGGCGAGAAAGCAGACGCCTAAGCAATCCCATCAGCGCGGCGCACTGTTCTCGGTGCGCCTTTCCCTTATCGGACGCAAGGAATCACCCAAATGAGTGGATTTGATATTCAAAACGCCGGCGGTTTAGTGCCCATGGTGGTTGAGCAGAGCGCCAAAGGGGAAAGAGCCTACGATATTTACTCGCGTCTGCTAAAAGAGCGTGTCATTTTCCTGGTAGGCCCTGTTGAAGACTACATGGCTAACCTTGTGGTCGCTCAGATGTTGTTCCTTGAGTCGGAAAACCCCGACAAGGATATCCATCTTTATATCAACTCGCCGGGTGGCTCGGTAACGGCAGGCATGTCGATTTATGACACCATGCAGTTTATCAAGCCCGATGTATCAACCGTATGTATTGGTCAAGCGGCCAGTATGGGCGCGCTGCTTTTAACAGCAGGCGCAGCCGGTAAGCGTTACTGCTTGCCTAATTCACGGGTCATGATTCATCAGCCGCTGGGAGGGTATCAAGGTCAGGCATCTGACATTGAAATCCATACCCGTGAGATTCTGGGAATCCGCGAAAAGTTGAATCAGATTCTTGCGTATCATACCGGTCAGGATCTGGAAGCGGTTGCCCGTGATACCGACCGTGACAACTTCATGAGCGCCAATAAAGCTCAAGAGTATGGCTTGATTGACGCAGTGCTGGATAAGCGGCCTACATCCTGATAGCGTGATGAGGTTTTGCTTTTCTAACGAGCTTTTATGGCGGTGCAAGCCGCCGCAGTGACAGAGGTACGCTAATGGCCGACGGCAAAGGCAAGGATGAAGGTGGTAAATTACTTTACTGCTCGTTCTGTGGAAAAAACCAGAACGAAGTACGTAAACTGATTGCTGGCCCGTCCGTATATATCTGCGATGAGTGTGTCGACTTGTGTAATGACATCATTCGCGAGGAAGTTCTCGAAGCCGATGCCGAGAGCGATGAGGAGCGTTTACCTACGCCTCGCGAAATACGTCATACCCTGGACGATTACGTCATTGGACAAGACCGCGCCAAAATGGTGCTGTCCGTAGCGGTTTATAACCACTACAAGCGTCTGAGACCGGACGTACGTGAAGGCGATGTTGAATTAGGTAAATCCAATATTCTGCTCATCGGCCCCACTGGTAGTGGTAAAACATTGCTAGCGGAGACCATGGCACGTTTATTAAACGTACCTTTCACCATTGCGGATGCAACAACGCTGACCGAAGCGGGTTATGTGGGTGAAGATGTTGAAAACATCATCCAGAAGCTGCTTCAAAAGTGTGACTACGATGTAGAGAAGGCCGAGCGCGGCATTGTATATATCGATGAAATTGACAAAATTTCTCGTAAGTCCGACAACCCGTCTATCACGCGTGATGTATCGGGTGAAGGTGTACAGCAGGCGTTGCTCAAACTAATCGAAGGCACGACGGCTTCTGTGCCGCCTCAGGGTGGCCGCAAGCATCCGCAGCAAGAGTTTGTTCAGGTAAATACCGGTAACATACTGTTTATTGTAGGCGGCGCTTTCGCGGGTCTGGACAAGGTTATACGTGACCGGGCTGAAAAGGGCGGAATCGGTTTTAACGCCAGCGTTAAGAGCAAAGAGTCAGCACGTGGTGTCGGTGAGCTGCTTGCAGACGTTGAGCCGGAAGACCTGGTGAAGTTCGGTTTGATTCCAGAGTTTGTTGGACGTCTACCGGTCATTGCTACGTTAACGGAGCTTACCGAAGACGCGCTGATCCAGATTTTGACAGAGCCCAAAAACTCGCTCATCAAGCAGTATGGAAAGCTCTTCGAAATGGAAGGCGTGACGCTTGAGTTTAGAGACGAAGCGTTACGAGCGGTTGCTGCGAAGGCGATGGAGCGGAAGACAGGTGCACGCGGCCTGCGCTCTATCCTTGAGTCGGTATTGCTTGACACCATGTATGAAATTCCATCACTGGAAAATGTCAGCAAGGTGGTTATCGATGCATCGGTAATCGCAGGTGAAAGCGAGCCGCTCTTGATGTATTCAAAGCAGGAAGATGCTCGCGTTGATGGCACGGATGGCTAGTAATAGGCCAACGGCGTGACTTCAGCCGCTTGCGCTAAACCAAGGGGTCGCCTAGGCGGCCCCTTGTTGTTCATGGGTGTCACTGCGTAGTTTGCTCTACACTGCGTAGTACTTTTCATACAGTGATGTACTTGTCTTGGTGTTCCATCAAGTACTCTTCCGATTTGTTGAGGAACGTCTGCGATGCAGCAGAACGCCGAACAGACTCAATGTCTACCTTTATTGCCGTTGCGGGACGTCGTCGTGTATCCGCAAATGGTTATCCCTCTGTTTGTAGGGCGTGAAAAGTCGATTCAGGCGCTTGAAGCTGCGATGGAAGCTGATAAGCGCGTATTGCTAGTGGCTCAGCGAGAAGCTGCCCAGGATGAGCCGGACAATGCCGACCTCTACGCCATGGGCACTGTGGCGGACATTATGCAGCTGCTCAAGCTTCCCGATGGCACTGTAAAAGTGTTGATTGAAGGCAGCTTTCGCGCGGATGTACTGGACATCGAAGAGAACGAAGCGGGCTATACGCAAGCCCATCTTTCTCCTCGAGAGAGCGAGCCCTTAACCAGCCGCGAGCAGGAAGCGCTGGTACGCGTGCTGCTTAATCAATTCGAGCAGTACGTTAAACTGTCGAAAAAAGTGCCCAATGAGGTGCTTAACTCGCTTTCCGGGATTGAAGATCCAAGCCGGCTAGTGGACACCATCTGTGCTCATTTATCGCTAAAAATTGGCGATAAACAGGAGCTTTTAGAGATGGATCGGGTGCGCGATCGTATTGAGCACCTGATGGCCTTAATCGAATCTGAAATTGATCTGCTTCAAGTAGAAAAGCGCATCCGCTCACGTGTTAAAGAGCAGATGGAAAAGACCCAGCGTGAGTACTACTTAAACGAGCAGATGAAAGCCATTCAGAAAGAGATGGGCGAGCTCGACAACGTACCAAATGAAGCCGAAAAGTACGAGAAAGCGATCAAAGAGTCGGGCATGCCACAAGAGGCTGCCGATAAAGCGACTCAAGAGCTGAACAAGCTGAAAATGATGGCTGCTAACTCTGCAGAATCGACCGTCGTGCGCTCCTACCTGGATTGGCTGATAGCGGTCCCTTGGAAAAAGCGTACGCGCGTGAAGCATGATCTTGTGAAAGCGCAAGAAGTGCTTGATGAGGACCATTACGGCCTCGAAGAGGTAAAAGCACGTATCCTTGAGTACTTGGCTGTACAAAAGCGCGTACGCAAGATGAAAGGCCCTGTGCTGTGCCTGGTAGGCCCACCTGGGGTGGGTAAGACCTCGCTGGGCCAATCTATCGCGCGGGCGACCAATCGCAAGTATGTACGCTTGGCATTGGGCGGAGTGCGGGATGAGTCGGAGATTCGTGGCCATCGACGCACTTATATTGGTTCATTGCCCGGTAAGCTAATGCAGCGCATGAGCCGTGCAGGTGTCAAGAATCCACTGTTCCTGCTGGATGAAGTGGATAAGCTCGGCATGGATCATCGTGGCGACCCAGCCTCAGCACTTTTGGAAGTATTGGATCCTGAGCAAAACAACAGCTTCAGCGATCACTACCTGGAACTGGATTACGATCTTTCAGAGACGCTGTTCATCTGTACGGCTAATTCGATGAATATTCCTGGCCCGCTTTTGGACCGTATGGAAATTATTCGTCTGCCAGGCTATACCGAAGATGAAAAGCTGGCGATCGCCAAGCGTTATCTGTTGCCGAAGCAACTCGCTGCCAATGGACTGAAGACAGATGAGCTGGCACTTCAGGATGATGCGCTGCTAGAGCTTATTCGCTACTACTCGCGTGAAGCGGGGGTGCGTGAACTTGAACGCCAGATTGCTAAAGTCTGCCGTAAAGTGCTTCGCGAGCGCTTGGAGCGTAAAGACCTCGAAGAGACGCAAACCCTTTCTGCTGAGCAAATTGAAGCCTATGCCGGCGTACGACGTTACAGCTACGGGCTGGCTGAGCAGGACGACCAGATTGGCCGTGTAACAGGGCTTGCGTGGACATCAGTCGGTGGAGAGCTTCTCAGCATTGAGTCTGTGGTGACGCCAGGTAAAGGGCGAATTAACAAAACGGGCTCGCTCGGCGATGTAATGAAAGAGTCCGTTAGTGCCGCACAAACCGTTGTGAAGGCGCGTGCTCACGGGTTCGGTATTGACCCTGCGCGTTTTGAGAATGAAGACCTGCATATCCATGTGCCAGAAGGGGCTACGCCTAAAGATGGCCCCAGTGCTGGTGTCGCGATGGTAACGGCTATGGTGTCGGCTTATACGCAGCGTGCAGTGCGCTGTGATGTAGCGATGACCGGTGAAGTTAACCTTCGGGGCGAGGTGTTGCCGATAGGCGGCCTGAAGGAGAAATTGCTGGCAGCCCGTCGCGGTGGTATAAAGACCGTCTTGATTCCTGAAGAAAATCGTCGTGATCTCAAGGAAGTACCGGAAAATATCAAGGGTGCACTTGATATTCGTCCGGTACGCTGGATAGATGATGTATTGGCGGTGGCGCTAGTGAGCGATGAAAACGATGAGGGCACGTCTTTAAAAAGTGCTGAAAAGGGTGCTAAAACATCGTTTACTTCCTCCACCGTAGCCAATACACACTAATATTAAAGCCATTGGTCTTTAATGTTTACTTAAAGAATTTGCCCAAAGCCTTGTGCAGCGGGCATTCCACGGTGTGTTTGCTTGACAGGTGTTTCAAGGCATTGCTATAAAACGCAGCTATGCTTTGAGGTTGTACCTTCTGGTGGCCATGCCGTACAGAGCCATTTTTTTGAAACAGTTAAGGGGTGAAGTGTGAATAAGTCTGAGCTGATTGAAGCCATTGCCGCGTCTGCCGATATTCCTAAAGCAGCGGCAACCCGCGCATTGGATGCCATGGTGGAGTCTGTCACCGATAGCCTCAAAAAAGGTGAAAGCGTTTCACTGGTAGGTTTTGGTACCTTCGCTATTAAAGAGCGTGCTGCACGTACTGGCCGTAACCCGCAGACGGGCCAGCCTATCGAAATTAAAGCGGCGAAAGTACCTGGCTTCAAAGCAGGCAAGGCGCTGAAAGACGCCGTTAATTAATTGTTCTGTGTTTATGTAATCTAATGGGCGCATCGCATCCGCGATGCGCCCATGTTATTTTTTGGCCTGGTATTTAAGGGGTTATCCGAAAACGATTTCGGGCAACGTGAAGGTTTATTTATATGGCTGTGTTTATCTGAGGCTAGCATGCTGCAAAGTATTCGAAATGGCTCCAGAAGCTGGGGCGCCAAAATTATTATCGGTCTCATGGTGGCTGCCATGGCGCTGTTTGGGGTGGAATCACTGTTTAGTGTGTTTGGCAGCGATCCCAATGAAGTCGCAAGTGTCAATGGCCAGCCCATCATGCGTCAGCAGGTTGAGCTGGAGGTGCAGCGAGCGCTTCGGTCAGGCCAGGTTCCGCCGGAACAAGAGCGTGCGTTGCGCAATGATATGCTGGACCAGTTGATCACCCAGCAACTGCTTACTCAGTACGCTGATGACGGCGGGTTCTACGTCTCCGATGCACAGTTAGACCAAATTATTGTAGGCCTCCCCGAGTTTCATGATCAAAATGGTCATTTCTCGGCCGACATTTTCCGTAACCGGCTAGCGGGTGCAGGCTATTCACCTCTCTCGTTTCGTCAGGACTTGCGCGTCGACATTAAGCGTCAGCATTTGCAGCAAGGCTTGGCATTCAGCGATTTTAGCCTGCCCAGCGAACAGGCTCGTTTGGCCGAGTTACAAAATCAGCAGCGCAGTTTTCGTTATGTGCTGATGAACAACGACGACGTAGATGTTGATATCAATGTCACCGACGAGCAGGTACAGGCTTACTATGATGCCCATCAGGAGCGTTTCGAGCGGCCTGAGCAGGTACGCGTTGAGTATGTGCTGATTGATCGCCAAGCCATGGCTGCTGAAAGTGAAATTGATGAAGAGACGCTTCGCCAGGCGTGGCGTGAACAGAATCAAAATGCAGATCGGCGTATTTCACATATCATGGTGACCTTTGGTGATGAACGTTCCCGTGAAGAAGCACGCAGCATTGCTGACACTGCTTATGATGACCTGGAAGATGGCGAATCCTTTGCTGATACGGTACTCCGCTACTCTGATGACACAGCAAGTGCCGAGGAAGGAGGCGATCTAGGTACGATTTCGCGCGGTATTTTCGGCAATGCATTTGATGAGGCTGCATTCTCTCTTGCTGAAGGCGAAACGTCGCAGGTCGTTGAAGTTGATGGTGCCTTCCACATTCTGCGAGTGACCGATGTTGATGCCCCCTCGTTTGAAGAGCAGCGCGACACTCTGCGTCAAAACGTGGCGTTAGGAGAAGTTAACGATACGTTTAACGCTAACGTCCAGCAACTGATTGACCAGAGCTTTGCTGCGGACGATTTGCAAAGCGTCGCTGATGATATTGGTTTAACGTTGACGCAAACCGATTGGCTCGCGCGTGGTGAAGGCGAAGGCGTTCTTTCGGAGCCGGGCGTGCTGGATGAAGCCTTCAGCGAAGAGGTGCTGACGGATGGCTATAACAGTGAAGTGATTGAGCTCGACGATGATCGACGCTTGGTCTTGCGTGTGGCCGAACACCGTGAAGCGACGCTGATAAGCCTGGATGACGTTCGCGATGAGGTAGAGCAGTCCGTTGCCGCCCAACAGCGTCAACAAGCCATGCTTGAGCAGGCTCAAGCAATGACCTCTTCGCTTAATGCGGGTGAGACGCTCGACGTCAATTGGCTTGAAGCCACTAACGTTAGTCGTCAGCAGAATAGTTCTTTACCTCAAGGGTTGGTGTCGGAAGTCTTCCGTATGCCGAACCCGGATGAAGGTGAAAGCCAGTACCGGGCTGTTACGCTGTCGCAAGACGTTGCGGTTATCGCGTTGGATGACGTATCGGCAGGCGAAGATAATGATCAAATAGCGGGTTTTGTCGCGCAAATGGCTGAGCAGTTAAGAGCCCAAGCGGTGATCCAGGGCTTGATTGACACCCTGTATCAGGATGCGGATATCAAGCGCTAACGTTGTCAGGTATGAATAAAAAAGCCGATCATCGATTGATCGGCTTTTTTGTGTTTGCT
This sequence comes from Halomonas sp. 111, assembly GCF_052379685.1. Lineage (NCBI taxonomy): Bacteria > Pseudomonadati > Pseudomonadota > Gammaproteobacteria > Oceanospirillales > Halomonadaceae > Halomonas > Halomonas sp. 111. The sequence continues at coordinate 238,095 of NZ_JBQSYV010000002.1, read as the reverse complement.
GAAGGCAGTTACGCCGCGGGCGGCGTGGCCAAGGAGAATTGACGCAGCCTGGGTTCAGGGCGGTCAGACCCCTCGATAATCACGTCCCAGCCGTGCTGGTCATCCCAGTCACCCAGTACAAAGCGTTTAGCAGGTACGTCTTCCACCGTAAGATCATGAACCTTAGGGCGGTGTGTATGGCCATGGATCATGGTGGCAACGCCATAACGCTCCATCAGTTGTACGACTTCAGCATGGGTCACGTCCATAATCGCTTCTGCCTTGTTGGCGTTGGCATCGCCTGATTGCATGCGTAGGCTTTTGGCAAGCTCCAGGCGCTGCTCAAGAGGCAGCGCTAGAATCTGTGCTTGCCATTCAGGATTGCGCGACTGCTGCCTGAACGCCATATAGGCTTCATCCTGGGTGCATAGGCTGTCGCCATGCAACAGTACAAGCGGCACGCCCTCCAACTCCACTTCCTGCACATCGGAGAGTAGTGTTGCCTGGCAGGCATTAACAAACCGTTCGCCCAGCAGAAAGTCACGGTTGCCATGAGACAGATAAATAGCCGTGCCGTCATCGCTCAGCTTGCGTAAGCGTTGGATGACTTCAAGCGCCACGGCGCTAAGGGGATGCTGAGTGTCGAGTAAGTCATCACCCATCCACGCATCAAAAAGATCACCCAAAATATAAAGGGCGCTTGCGCCCTGGGCCGTTTGTTCCAGATAGCGATAAAACCCCTGATTGATCTCAGGGGTGTCGCTGCTTAAGTGCATGTCAGCTACAAGCAGTGTGCGCATGATGCTCCCGAAGAGTTATTCTGCTTCTTTTACATAAGCACGCTCAATGATCACATCTTCCGCAGGCACATCCGCATGCATGCCACGGCGTGTTGTGCTCACACCCTTAATGGCGTTGACCACGTCCATACCATCAACTACTTCACCAAAAACGGCGTAACCCCAACCTTGAAGGCTTTTTCCGCTGTGATCCAAAAAGCCGTTGTCGCCAACATTAATAAAAAACTGGCCAGTCGCCGAATGGGGGTCTTGCGTTCGAGCCATGGCAAGCGTGCCGATAGTGTTCTTTAAGCCATTATCCGCTTCATTCTCGATCGAATCACGTGTCGGCTTCTGGTTGAAATCCTGATCAAAGCCACCGCCTTGCACCATAAACCCGTCAATGACGCGGTGAAACAGTGTGCCATCGTAAAATCCATCACGAACATACTGCTCGAAGTTAGCCGCTGTTACCGGCGCTTTTTCATGATTAAGCGCGATAGTGATGTCACCGTGGTTTGTCTGTAATACGATCATGAATAAATTCCTGTTCAATGAAGACGTTCGCCTTGGCGCTGTGCATCGGCGTCACGCTATAATAGCGGTTTTGCTTGGCACCGCGAAGCGCTAACCTAATAGCGTAGGCAGAGGTTGCCTGGCACGCCATCCACCACGAGGTTTTCAACACCACCATGACCAACGAGACCACCCCAGCGCCGAACTTCATTCGCAACCAAGTACGCGACGAGATCGAGGGCGGCCAGGTCACAAAAATCGTGACGCGTTTTCCCCCAGAGCCGAACGGTTTTCTGCACATCGGCCACGCAAAGTCGATCTGCTTAAATTTCGGATTGGCGGAGCAAATGGGTGGTGAGTGTCATCTGCGTTTTGACGACACCAACCCGGCGAAAGAAGAGCAGGCTTATATTGACGCCATCAAAGAAGACGTCAGTTGGTTAGGTTTTAGCTGGGCGGGCCCGGTTCGCTTTGCTTCTGACTACTTTGACCAGCTTTATGCCTGGGCACAGCATTTAATTCGCGAAGGCAAAGCCTACGTGGATGATCTCTCGCCCGATGAGATCCGTGAGTATCGCGGTACGCTAACCGCTCCTGGCAAGCCAAGCCCTTACCGCGAACGTAGCGTTGAGGAGAACCTGGATTTACTCGAGCGTATGCGTGTTGGCGAATTCGGTGAAAGTGAAAAAGTGCTACGTGCCAAAATCGATATGGCATCGCCTAACATCAACTTGCGCGATCCCATCTTGTATCGCATTCGTCATGCGAATCATCACCAAACCGGCGATAAATGGAAGATTTATCCTTCCTACGACTTCACTCATGGGCAGTCGGATGCGATCGAAGGCATCACTCACTCAATCTGTACGCTGGAATTTGAAGACCACCGTCCGCTATATGAGTGGTTCCTGAATAATCTCCCGGTTCCCGCCAAACCACGTCAGATTGAGTTTGCGCGCTTAAACCTGGATTATACGCTGACCTCTAAACGCAAATTGAAGCTGTTAGTGGACGAGCAGATCGTAGACGGCTGGGATGACCCACGGATGCCGACGATTTCCGGCATGCGCCGCCGTGGTTATACCGCCGCCTCTATTCGTAAATTCTGCGAAATGATCGGCGTGACGCGTGCCGATGGCGGGCTTGTCGATATCGCCATGCTGACCCACGCTATTCGCTCGGACCTTGAAGATAACGCGCCGCGTGCCATGTGCGTGCTGAAACCGCTCAAGGTCGTACTGACTAATGTGGCAGAAGACCACGAGGAAGTGTACGACGTGCCGGGGCACCCCGCGCGTGACGACATGCCGACGCGTAAGGTACCGTTTGGTCGCGAGCTGTACATCGACCAGGATGACTTCATGGAAGATGCACCCAAGAAGTTCTTCCGCTTGGCGCCAGGCAAGGAAGTTCGCTTGCGCAACAGCTACGTCATCCGGTGTGACGAGGTGATCAAGAACGACGCCGGTGAAGTGGTTGAGTTGCGCTGTTCGGTGGACTTCGACACGCTCGGCAAAAATCCGGAAGGGCGCAAGGTGAAAGGCGTGGTTCACTGGGTCAGCGCCACTCACGGTGTGCCCATGGAAGTGCGTCTGTATGACAATCTGTTCATGGTCGAGCAACCGGACCGTGACAAGGATGTCGATTTCCTTGAGCACCTGAACCCAGAATCATTGGTCATCTGCCAGGCAATCGGCGAGCCAAGTCTGGCCAAAGCCGTGCCGGAAGATCGTTTCCAGTTTGAACGCATGGGTTACTTCTGCGCTGACCGTCATCTCTCCAAGCCGGGGCAACTGGTGTTTAACCGTACCGTAGGGTTGAAAGATAGCTGGGCGAAAATCAAACAGAAAGGTTAAGGATCGTCATATGCAAATTTACAATACGCTGACGCGTCGCAAGGAGCCATTTACGCCGCTGGTCGCGGGTAAGGTAAGCATGTATGTCTGCGGCATGACGGTGTATGACTATTGTCACCTTGGCCACGCCCGCGTCATGGTCGCATTTGATGTCATTACTCGCTATTTGCGCCACCGTGGCTATGACGTTACCTACGTGCGTAACATCACCGATATCGACGATAAAATCCTTAAGCGTGCTGAGGAGAATGGTGAAAGCATTACGGCGCTAACCGAGCGCATGATTGATGCCATGCATGAAGACGAAGCGCGGCTGAACGTGCTGCCACCCAGCCAAGAGCCTCGTGCAACGGGGCATATTGGGGATATCGTCGGCATGATCGAAACGTTGATCGGAAAAGGTTTTGCCTATCCTGCCGGAAATGGCGATGTGTATTACCGGGTGCGCAAATTCGCCACGTACGGCAAGCTCAATAACCGTCAGCTAGACGATATGCGTTCAGGTGCGCGGGTTGATGTGGATGTTCATAAAGAAGATCCGCTTGATTTTGTGCTTTGGAAAGCGGCAAAACCGGGTGAGGCGCACTGGTCATCACCCTGGGGCGATGGCCGTCCTGGCTGGCATATCGAGTGCTCGGCCATGTCGACCTGCTGTTTGGGGGATACCTTTGATATTCACGGTGGCGGGCCCGATTTGACCTTCCCGCACCACGAAAACGAAATTGCTCAGTCAGAAGCCGCGACGGGGAAAACTTACGTTAACACCTGGATGCATGCGGGCGCTGTCCGTGTGGATCAGGAAAAAATGTCGAAGTCGCTAGGCAACTTCTTCACCATCCGAGACGTATTGGCCGAGCATGATCCGGAAGTGGTGCGTTACCTGTTGGTCGCCAGCCATTACCGGAGTGCGATTAACTACTCGGTTGATTCCCTCGTAGAGGCGCGTAAATCGTTAACGCGCCTTTATACCGCGCTGGATGGCGTCGACACTGCGGCCCAAATGGATGAAGCCGCTAGTCCTTATCGTGACCGCTTCACCCAGGTCATGGACGATGACTTCAATACCCCGGAGGCGCTCGCTGTACTATTTGAGTTGGCGCGAGAGGTTAATCGTGCCAAAAGCGATACACCTGAAAAGGCCGTGGGGCTGGCTGGTGAATTAAAACAGCTCGCTGGTGTGTTGGGGCTTCTCACGCAAACGCCTGCCGCGTTTTTAAAAGGCTCTCAGTCGCAAGGGGTAGCGCTTAGCGAAACGGCTATCCAGGAAAAAATTGCCCAGCGTCAGGCAGCGAAAGCGAGCAAGGATTTTGCTCAGGCAGATGCCGTTCGTGATGAGTTGGCGGCGCTAGGTATCGTGTTAAAAGACTCACGTGAAGGAACTACGTGGGTCATTGAATCTCCTTAGCAAGAGCCGGTGTGCCAGGCGTCGCTATAGCGGCGTCTGGCAGCCACTCAAATGCCACTTATACTAGTTATGCCTCCCCTCACTAAAAGACGTCTACTAAAGGATTGCCAAGATGCGCTTTACTATCAAATCTCTGCTATCTGTCGCTGCCCTGTCGTTGACAACATTAAGCCAAGCGAATGCCAATGAGCCCGTTGTCGTTGCCTCCAAAATCGACACGGAAGGGGCGGTGCTGGGTGAGTTAATCATTCAGACGCTAGAGCGCAACGGCATACCAACGCAAGACCGCCTTCAACTGGGTGCTACGAATGTGGTGCGTACCGCGCTAACTGCTGGAGAAATTGATCTATATCCTGAATACACCGGAAACGGTGCTTTCTTTTTCGATATGGCGGATAGCGATGTATGGAAAGATGCTGACCAGGCACATCAAACCGTACGTGAATTGGATGCGCAAAATGGGTTGGTATGGCTAACGCCTGCGAGCGCGAATAATACCTGGGCCATGAGTATTCGTCAGGATGTTGCAGATGAGCATAATTTGAAAACACTGGATGATCTTACTGCTTATATTGCCGATGGCGGCGATTTCAAATTTGCGGCTAGTGCAGAGTTCGTTGAATCCGCTCAGGCGTTACCCGCTTTTCAAGAGGCGTACGGATTTGAGTTAACGGATGAACAACTGCTGGTGCTTTCAGGCGGTAATACAGCGGCTACAATGCGTGCCGCGGCTCAACAAACCAGTGGCGTTAACGCAGCGATGACCTATGGAACGGATGGCGGCTTAAGTGCCCTGGGCCTGGTGGTATTGGAAGATTCGAAAGGCGTTCAACCTGTCTATCAGCCCGCACCGGTCGTACGAGAAAGTATTCTTGAAGCCTATCCGGATATCGAGCCGCTGCTTCATGATGTATTTACAACCCTGGACGAGGTAACGCTGCAAGCGCTTAACGCGGATGTAGCCGTTAACGGTTTATCGGCAAGTCAGGTCGCTAACGACTATCTCGACCGTTTGGATAACTAATAAATGTCGCTTTTGGATGCGCTGCCCACGCCTCGTTTGGGGCGTGGTGGTTACCCTAATGCTGTTTTAATCAGTTTAAGTGTGGTGATGCTGGCAGCGGTTTGGGGGGTGGATACCGTCAGCGTTGCACCTAACCGAATTGTGCAAGGAGAGAGTGTTAACGTTCAGGGCGCCTTCGGCTGGCCCGGTGCTGTGCTTGTCTCATTACTGGTCATTGCGTTGGGAAGCCTGGCGTATCAGCCCAGCCGTACCCACTATTGGGCGGCCTTGGGCGTAGTGGTATTACTACTGACGCTGATGCCGTTTGGATTAATGGTCGCCAGCCACTTTTTAATAGACCCAGAGCTTCCTCAAGCGCGATTAGGCATCGGGGGCGGTTATTGGGTTGTCTTGTTTATCTCATTGTTAGGTATCGTTGAACTACGCCTGCGGCTTGGTTTAAAACGTTTATGGCCGGTTCTCATATTGTCAGGCGTTGGACTGATTTGGTGGCTTTGCGCGTGGCTCTGGTTAAGCGACTTGGCTCTGGTTCAGGAATTTAAAGCGCGGGATCATCAATTTATACAGGCGATCAGGCAGCATATTTTCCTGGTGAGCACCGCTGTGAGTATGAGTGTGGTAATGGGCACGCTGCTTGCCCTGTTGATGCGTCGCTTTGCCAGGCTGCAAAAGGTTGCTTTTGCGCTGCTTAATTTCCTCCAAACCATCCCTAGCCTGGCACTCTTTGGCCTTTTGCTGGCGCCGCTGGCGTGGCTTGCCGCCAATGTGCCTTTCCTGGCTAAGGTTGGGGTGAGTGGAATTGGTAATACGCCCGCGCTGATTGCGCTGGTGGCTTATAGCCTGCTGCCCATGGTGCGTAATACCTACACTGCCTTGGAAGAGGTCAGTCCGGATACTCTGGAAGCCGCAAGCGCCATGGGCATGCACCGTATTCAGCGGTTTTGGCAGGTTCGCCTGCCCTTGGCTCTGCCTGTGCTGTTGGAGGGTGTGCGTATTACGACGGTTCAAGCCATTGGGCTCACGGCAGTAGCGGCTTTGATTGGCGCAGGGGGCTTAGGTACCTTCATCTTTCAAGGGCTAGGCCAGGCCGCCATGGACATGGTGCTGCTGGGTGCACTGCCCATTTTGATATTAGCTTTGTTAGTGGATGCGGGCCTGGGTGCCTTGGCAGAAGCACTGCGCCCAGGAGGCGTCCAATGATCAAACTTTCACACGTCTCAAAGCGTTTCGGTGCTGAAACGGCAGTTGATGCCATTAATCTAAAAGTGGAAAAAGGCCAGTTTTGTGCGCTGGTAGGTACCTCTGGCTGTGGCAAATCGACCACGTTGCGCATGATCAATCGCTTAATCGAAAAAAGTGATGGTGAGATTACTCTGGATGGCCAGGCCATTGAAGCGTATGACCCGGTCAAGCTGCGCCGCCGGATCGGATATGTGATTCAAAGCACGGGCCTATTCCCTCACTGGACGGTTGCTCGCAATATTGGGCTGGTACCACGCCTACTGAAATGGCCTGCGAAAGATATTCAGGCGCGGGTTGAGGAGCTAATGGGCTTGCTTGGCTTGCCGGTTGCTGAGTTCGCACATAAATATCCGCATCAGCTTTCTGGTGGGCAGGCTCAGCGCGTAGGTGTTGCTCGCGCCCTGGCGGCTGATCCGGATATTTTATTAATGGATGAGCCTTTTGGCGCGCTGGATCCTATCACGCGCGTCAAGTTGCAGGATGAGCTGGCAGGCCTTCAGGCGCGGTTACATAAAACCGTTGTGTTTGTCACACATGATATGGATGAAGCGCTTAAGTTGGCTAATCATCTTGTCGTTATGCGCGATGGCCATATCGTGCAGCAGGGGACACCGCTTTCACTATTACAGCACCCCAAGGACCCTTTTGTTGAATCGCTTTTGGGTGGGCTTGAGCGTGGTTTAAAGCAAGCGGCCTTAACGCGAGTCAAGGACCACATGTCTTCGATGGGTCCAACATTACCCTCGCAATTTCGTATACCCGCTGACTTTTCGTTGCGCCAAGCGCTTTCCATGATGCTGCGCGACCATACGGATCGTCTTGCTGTAGTCGATCAGCAGGATGTTCCAATTGGCGAGCTTTCTCTGCGCAAGATAGTAAAAGAGGCCCAGTTGGAAAAAGGAAGCATGCGTGAAGCCTGATGTGAAGCGTGTGATGCGTTCGACCCAAGTCACCGCAAAGACGGTCTGGTTGTGGCCATTCTTATGGGGCACGCTGTTGGCTGTCTGTATCGTGGGAATACCGCACGCCCAAGGTATCTTTCAATGGATAGAGCCGGATGTTCGGCAGGTTATCTATCAACGTACACCTTTTTATGTGTTGCTTGAGCGCCATGTGCTGGTCGTTGGAGTTGCCGCGATTGTCACTATTAGCCTGGGGGTTGGCGCAGGTATTGCGGTAACGCGTCGAAAAGGGCAGGATTTTTTGCCGTTAGTGTCGCAACTTGCATCACTTGGACAAACGTTTCCCCCCGTGGCGGTATTGGCATTAGCCGTGCCGGTACTGGGTTTTGGCACCTTGCCCATTATTGTAGCGTTGATGCTTTATGGCCTGCTGCCGATTGTACGCAATACCCTGGCAGGGCTTCAGGATGTTGATAAAGATATTAAAACCGCAGCCCGTGCGGTGGGGCTAACACCCCTCCAGGTGCTTTACCAGGTAGAGCTGCCCTTGGCTGCGCCCGTCATATTGGCGGGTATTCGTACCTCGGTGACTATCAATATTGCGACCGCTGCACTCGGTGCCACGGTGGGCGCCAGTAACCTCGGGGACCCGATCATTGCCGGCATTATTAATAACAATATGGCTTACGTCCTTCAGGGTGCCTTGGTGATTGCGCTTCTGGCGCTTACGGTTGATAGCATGTTTGATGCACTTCAAACCAGGCTGCGCTTACGACTCTCTTCTTCCTAACGCCTTGCTTCTAAACCGCCATCTCCTTGAACCGCTCCAGAATATCTTGTCGTCGTTGGTCTCTTCGTCTTAAGTGGTATGCCTAAAGTCCTTGTGCTGCGTTACTGTCGTAGTCGTTGCGTTGACTGAAACCAGATAAATCCACTGGCATAAACAGTCATCTCCGACAATACTGCCTTCAAAAGAGGCATAACAAGGACAATAATGATGATTCGCTACGTACACCAGCCGACGTTTCTGACGGGCGATGAGCTTTCCATCTCCACCTTCAGCTTGCTCGACCCTGAAGGCGAACTTTATAGCGGTGCCGAAGCGCCTGCGCTAGAGCGTGAACATGCACGCAGGCTCTACCAGGCCATGCTATCCACTCGTATTCTTGACGAACGTATGATGGCCGCACAGCGCCAGGGGCGGCTTAGCTTCTACATGCAGTGCGTAGGAGAAGAAGCGGCGGTGGTGGGCGCCACCGCCGCCCTGGACGATGCGGATATGATCATGGCGCAATACCGTGAGCAGGGTGCGCTGATGTATCGCGGTTTTTCTATTGATGAGTTTATGAACCAGCTATTCGGCAATGAGCTGGATTATGGCAAGGGCCGCCAAATGCCGGTTCACTACGGTTCGCGTAAACTTCACTACATGACGATTTCGTCACCCTTGGCTACCCAAATCCCCCAGGCAACCGGCTATGCCTACGGTCAAAAACTCGCAGGCGATGAGCAGTGTACGTTGACCTTTTTTGGCGAAGGCGCAGCGTCAGAGGGTGACTTTCATGCGGCGCTTAATATGGCCTCAGTCCATAAAGTGCCTGTCATCTTTTTCTGCCGTAATAATGGCTATGCCATTTCCACTCCTGCCGTTGAGCAGTTTGCCGCGGATGGCATTGCACCACGTGCGTTTGGTTATCACATGCACGTTATTCGTGTAGATGGCAACGATGTACTTGCCGTATACGAAGCCACTCGGCAAGCGCGCAAGCTGGCGGTTGAGCATAATCACCCGGTGCTGATTGAGGCGATGACGTATCGCCTTGCCGCCCACTCATCCTCTGATGATCCTTCTGGCTATCGCTTAAAAAGCGAAGAAGAGACATGGCGCCTCAAGGACCCCGTGCTGCGAATGCAAAAATGGATGTTGAAAAAAGGTTGGTGGAGCGAAGAGGAGGAAGCCCAGCAGCAGGAATCACTGCGCCGTGATGTGCTTGAAACCATGAAGCGTGCTGAAAAGCGGCCTCCACCCTCATTGGATAGCCTGGTAAGTGATGTTTATGCCGATGTAACCCCAGCGCTTCAACGTCAATTCGACCAACTTAAAAGCCATATTCGTCGCTACCCTGAGGCGTACCCCCAAGGCGCTCGGTCGTTAGACTTGACCGTGCAGACGCCCACTGACTCTAAAGGGGAGGCGTAACATGCCCACGATGAACATGTTGCAGGCCATTAACAATGCGCTGGATATTGCCATGGCGGAGGATGAAAAGGTCATTTGCTTTGGCGAGGACGTCGGCATTTTCGGTGGTGTGTTTCGCGCCACCAGCCATCTACAGGAAAAATACGGTAAAGCGCGGTGTTTTAATACGCCCCTGGTAGAGCAAGGCATTATTGGCTTTGCCAACGGTTTGGCAGCACAGGGTTCGGTGCCTGTCGCCGAAATCCAGTTTGCCGACTATATCTTTCCCGCGTTTGACCAGATTGTTAACGAAACGGCCAAGTATCGTTATCGTTCAGGCGACTTGTTTAACGTCGGCGGACTAACGATCCGTACCCCGTACGGTGGGGGGATATCCGGTGGGCTTTATCACTCTCAGTCTCCGGAAGCCTACTTTACCCATACGCCTGGGATAAAAGTGGTGGTGCCGCGTAATCCCTACCAGGCAAAAGGCCTGTTGCTGGCTTCCATCCGCGATCCAGATCCGGTGCTTTTTTTAGAACCCAAGCGTCTTTACCGTGCTTCAGTGGGCGAGGTGCCGGAAGAGGATTATCAGCTGCAGATAGGTGAAGCAGACATCATCAAAGAGGGCAGCGATATTACCCTGGTAGGATGGGGCGCCCAGATGGAGGTAATTGAAAAAGCAGTAGAGCTTGCTGAAGCGCAAGGCATTGCCTGCGAAGTGGTTGATCTGCGCTCCCTGCTTCCCTGGGATGCCGATACCGTTGCTGAGTCTGTACTAAAAACAGGTCGGCTCGTCATCAGCCATGAGGCACCGCTAACCGGAGGTTTTGCCGGCGAAATAGCAGCGACCATTCAAGAGCGTTGTTTTCTCTATCTCGAATCGCCGATAAAGCGGGTGACCGGGCTGGATACTCCTTTCCCCTTGGTGCTGGAAAAAGAGTATTTTCCCGATCATTTGAAGATTTTTGAAGCGATTCGTGAAAGCGTTAATTTCTAGCGCCCAAGGAGAAGAGCAATGAGCGATTTTAAATTGCCAGATATTGGCGAAGGCATCGTTGAGTGTGAAGTCGTGGAGTGGCGGGTTGCGGAAGGTGATCATATCGAGGAAGACCAGCCCATCGTTGAGGTAATGACCGACAAGGCGCTGGTGGAAATCACCGCCCCTGAAGCGGGTGTGGTAACACGGCTTTATGTGCCACAAGGGCAAATTGCCAAAGTGCATGCTCCACTCTACGCCTACCAGGGCTTGGATGAGAACGAAGGGGAAGGAGGCCGCTCTGTTTCGCATCATGCATCGTCAATAAGCGAGCTACCGGATGTGCCGGATGACGCTGCTGAGTTACCCGTCGCTACGCCGCCTAGTAACCCGGCTGCACAGGGAGCTTATGGAAAAGTGCCCGCGAGCCCCGCGGTAAGGCGGTTAGCGCGAGAGCATGGGTTAACAATTACCGAGGTGGCTGGCAGCGGCAAAGAGGGCCGAGTGCTTAAAGAAGACGTGCTGGCGCATATTCACCACAACGAGATAGAGCCGTCGATAGCCAAGCCAACGCCTACTATCAACGAGGCGCACAACCCAGAGCAAGACGCGCCACGTATAGAGCCCTTACGGGGCGTGCGTGCTGTGATGGCAAAACGCATGGTTGCCTCTGCAACGACTATTCCGCATTTTCACTATGGCGAAGAGCTTGATGTTACTGAGCTATTGGCGCTACGCGAGCGGCTAAAGCCACAGGCAGATGCTCAAGGGCAGCGCCTTACGCTGATGCCCTTTTTTATGAAGGCGTTAGCACTCGCCTTGGCCGAAACGCCGATACTTAATGCGCAACTCAATGAAGCCGGTGATGAGCTTCACTACTATCCTCAGTGCAATATTGGTATGGCGGTAGATAGCAAAACCGGATTATTAGTGCCCAATGTTAAAGGCGTTGAGCGTTTGACGTTACTTGATATCGCTCGTGAAGTGGGCCGCTTGACCGTTGCTGCACGTGAAGGCCGTGTCGACCAGGCTGATCTAAAGGGAGGGACGATCAGTATTTCCAATATCGGTGCCCTGGGGGGGACTTATGCCACGCCTATTATTAATGCCCCCGAAGCGGCTATTGTTGCGATAGGCAAAATGCAGTGGCTGCCGCGTTTTGATGAGCAAGGCGCCGTTCAGCGCCGCGCCATTATGACAATTACCTGGGCAGGAGATCATCGGTTCATTGATGGCGGTACCATTGCGCGCTTTTGTAATACATGGAAAGGCTTTTTGGAAGCGCCTGAAACCATGCTGCTTTATTTGGGATAAACGCACGCTTAGGACACAAGATGCCGCAGGCGCCGTTACAGCAATTTTATATACCTGAAGAGCAGTCGGTCTATCTGCTGAGCCATAATGATGCGCAAAAGCTTAAAGACTGGGTAGCGCTCTGCCAGGCCCAGCTTAGTCAGCTTGGGTATCAGGGGATTGAGCTGATTGGCAAAGGCGCCTACGGTTTTGTGTTTTCTGGCAGCGTGCCCAGTGGCGATACGCTGGCGCACTACGTGTTCAAATTTTCTCGCATTACGCTGCCTACACACTTACAGGAACGTCTCGAAGAAGAGGCGTTTATGCTGGATCAAGTGTCCCATGCTCGCATTCCCAAGTTAATCACCTACCAGCGCGCAAGAGGTCAGTCGATTTTAGTCATGGAGCGCGCACCCGGTTGGAACCTAGAGCAGATATCCCTCAAAAGAGGACGTTTGTCACCACGCTTGATTATGCGTATAGCGCGTCAGCTTGTTGATATTTTAATCGCGCTTCGCCGCGACGCTGGGCCCCATGGCCGGCCAGTGGTACATGGCGATATCAAACCCTCCAATCTGGTCTTCGACCCTGACACGGAGTCTATTGCACTGATTGATTGGGGGTCATCTGTTTTTGCTCAATTGGATGCTCAACTACAGTTTGTTGGGGCGAATGTGATGGAGCTGATGTCCGATAACCTGCAGCAAACCAACGCACGTTTGGGTGACGTCTATTTTATTGGTGAAGAGCAGCTAAACGGTGCGCTCTCTTCGCCACGTTTTGATGAACAGGGCGTGGCGGGCACGTTGTATGCGCTGGCATCAGCACAGTCGTGCCGGTTTGGCCATCGCGCTATTCCTGCAAGCTCCCTGGGGTTGCCTATGGAATTTGCCCGTACATTGGATGGTATGCTGGACCCCGACCCACAGGTTCGCCTTACCGCCGGCAGCTACTTTATCGATACAATGCCGCGCATGGCAAACGTGGTAATGCTTGATTTTCCCCCCAGCCCCGAGGCGCCTCTTGTGCCCGTATGGGTTCGCCCTGTGCAGCAGGAAATTGATACCGTGGTGTATAGCTCTCGCAAGGCGTTTCTGCGAGAAGCCAGCGTTGAGGAAAGGCTTAACGAGGTTAACGATGTACAGCTGGACCGTTACTATAAACAGTTTATGCAGGGGATGGGGGAGACAGAAAAAGCGTTTTTAGCCTCGGTAAGTCGGCTGGGTAAATATCCGGTAGTAGGAGGGCTGGCCGTACGTTGGGAGCGCGAAGGGGTATATATTGATTCTTCCCTTAACTTGCATGACCCAGACGTGAAGCCCGCCTTTATTGAAGCTGTTAATAATACGGTTCACTTGGCGCGCGCCATTCATCGCCAAGGCGTTTTCAAAAGCTGCTTATTTAATGCGCGCCAAACGCTGCATATAGAGCGGGAAACGGAGCGTGAGCCGTTTTACTGCCAGCCTGATATGGCGATTAACTACGAAATGAGCGCGGTGCCAGAGCTGGAGGATCGGAGCCGCCAGCATAGTTATTTTGAAGATGGGCCCGATCCGGAAGAGCTGTTGATATTGCCCTCCGAGATTATGACGATCCTGCAGCAACTTAACGATATTCATCATACCGGAATGATTATTTTCGAGGCGCTCCCTCAGCATCTTAAAATACACAGTTATTACCGACTGCTTGACCCCGCAAGGGAGCGCGAGTTTCAAACATTGCTTACCCATATTTTAGGCGCGGTTAACCAGATCCAGGGGTTGGGCGTTTCTGGTTTTATGAAGATGCCCTATAAAGACACCCGCTTTTTTACCCATCTGGAGCGGCAGCCCGAGCGCTACTACCCACAAAACCCACGAGAACACGTTAAAAACATAAAAGCCTGCTGATCTCTTACGGATAGACATCAGCAGGCTTAAAGTGGCGTCAAACAGTGGTCTAAAAAGAAGACCTGTTGGCTTGCAGCCATGTGATCAGCTGTTCAACCAGAGTGTCGCTTGCGCGGCCAAAGGCGTCGACCACTGAAGATATATCAACATCGGTTGCCTGACTGGTCGTGGTAAACGTGCGGTAAGCAATAGGCATTCGGTCATGGGTGTTTACAAGCTGGACATCGAGCTGAATAACGGCATTAGGGCGCCCATTTTCATACTCACTTTGAAAACTACGCAGTGAGCTGAGTAGCTGCAGCTGAGAGGGCAGTTGATCGGTCCCGACATTGCCAAAGAGCTGACTTTGCTGCAAACCTTCTATTAACCGTGATTGAACGAGAGCGGGGGTATCTTCATACCAGCGAGCGCCTTCATACACATTAACGATATTTTTTTCCGGATAGACCACTATGCGATTACCGCTCAGCAGGTATCCGGCTTCTGGCGTAGCAATGCCCAATGTTTCAGTCGCTGCATTGGAGGGCATGTTTATGTCAGGCACGTTAGTGGAGGGGAGGCGATAAAGCGTCGCCGGGTCGTTTTTAGGGACGATGGAGCACCCAGCGCTCAACAAGAGTACGGATACAGTGAGTACGGCAAAAACAGGGCGTAAGTTCATGGGCTAAACTCCTTTATCTGGTCCCGGCCCAACAAGAATTCAATTGGGTTTTCATCCAGCTCACGGGCGATACGATCCAATGAGTTAAGCGTTGAACGCAAGGAAGAAAGCGCAGGACCAATATCGCGGGTGCCTTGCAAGGTACTATCAACTGCGTCAGCATTTTGCTCTATCAGTTGCTCCATCCGCTGCGCTGCGCGGGCGATATCCTGGCTGGCATTGGCAGCATTTTGCATAACGTTTTGTCCGTCTTGTTCGAGCAACTGGGTAACTTGCTCACTCAGTACGTTAATACTGGCCATCGTGGTGGTCGCTTGGCGTGATGCAGAGCCTAATAGGGCTAAGTTCTCTTCAAACGCTTCACGCTGTGACGCTATCATTTCGGTAATTTGGTCTATATTCGTCAGGACGTTACTTGCATTCTGACGATTACTATCATCGAAGAGGTTATTAACATTAGCCAAAATTGAGTTAATGTTATCAACCACTTCTTTGCCCTCTTCTAAAAAAGTGGAGAGCGGGGAGGGGTCTGCATGAATAACGGGTATTTCATCACCCGCATGATCAATTAACGCAGGACTATCCGGTGTTCCACCGTAGAGCTGTATCGACATGCTGCCAGTAATACTCGCAAACGCTAGCTGCGCGTGAGTATCTTCTTTGACGGGGGTATCTTTTTCGACACGAATTTTGGCAATAACCTGACGAGGATCTGCAGGGTTGAGATTCAGCGTTGTTACATCGCCTACTCTGATGCCGTTATATTGCACTGCACTTCCTACTGTCAGCCCGCTAACGCTGCGTTCAAACAAGACACGGTACGTTTGATAGTCGCGCTGACCCGCTGCATGGCTGATCCAGAGCGTAAATAGCAGAGCCGCTGCCGCCGTTATTACTGTAAATAAACCAATTAGAACGTGATGAGCGCGTGTTTCCATGTGCTACTCACTCCTTAGCTGACGATCATTTGAGTGGGCGGTCTTGTTGGCGGCTCTGCCACGAGGCCCGTTAAAGTAGTTCTGAACCCATTCATCATCCGTCCGGGCAACATTTTGAATGGTATCCGTTACTAAAACACGTTTCTGAGAAAGTACGGCCACTCTATCGCAAGCGGCATAAAGTGTATCCAAGTCGTGTGTTACCAGGAAAACGCTAAAGCCGAGCGCATTACGCAACGTGACCAGCAATTGGTCAAACGCAGCGGCGCCAATAGGGTCCAAGCCTGCAGTAGGTTCATCAAGAAACAGAATGTCAGGGTCTAATGCCAGTGCGCGAGCCAAGGCGGCACGCTTAATCATGCCCCCAGAGAGCGACTCTGGATACTGCAATGCAGCTTCGGGCTCAAGCCCCACCAGCGAGAGTTTTACCCGCGCCAGATATTCCGCATCTTCTCGTGGTAATTTGGCATGCTCAATAATGGGCAGCGCCACATTCTCTTGTAAGCTAAGCGAGCTAAACAGGGCGCCTTGTTGAAAAAGCACGCCAAAGCGTCGCTCAACCTGGCTGCGCTCCTTACTGCTTAGCTGGTTAAGATCATTACCCAATACATTAATTTTGCCTGCATTGGGGCGTTTTAGCCCCACGATACTGCGCAAAAGAACAGATTTCCCCGTGCCTGATCCGCCCACGATTCCGAGAATCTCGCCGTCGAGTAGATCAAGGTCCAGCGATTCATGAACGACGTGGTTACCAAAGCGGTTTTCCAGGCCGCGAACTTCAATCACCGGTCGTCCAGACGAGTGGCTGGGTGATTGGTTTGAGAAGTCAGTAGATTCGCTCACCAGCCCATCTCCATAAAGAACAGAGCGGCAAGTGCATCAATCAAAATAACCATGAAAATGCATTGCACGACACTGGATGTGGTATGAGAACCTACTGATTGTGCACTACCACTAACCTTGAAGCCTTCCAGACAGCCAATGACGGCAATAACAAAGGCGAATATGGGGGCCTTGCTCATCCCTACCAGGAAATTATTCAACGCAACATCTTTTTGCAGTATGTAAAGAAATTGCCCCGTTGATATATCCAAAGAGAGCACTGCGACAAGCGCGCCTCCCATTAAGCCACACATCATTCCTATAAAGGTAAGTAGAGGCAGACTAACGAGAAGCGCTATGATCCGTGGCAGCACTAATAACTCAACAGGATCTAGCCCCTGCGTCTGTAGCGCGTCAATTTCTTCATTGGATTTCATCGACCCCAACTGAGCCGTAAATGCACTGGCAGTTCGGCCTGCCAATAAAATTGCTGCCAACAAAACGCCAAATTCACGTAGAAATGAAAATGCCACCAGGTCAATGGTGTAAACAGTCGCGCCAAATTGTTCGAGAACAGTGGCGCCCAGAAACGCAACGACCGCACCCACCATGAAGGTTAACAAAGCAACAATGGGAACGGCATTAAGGCCGCTTTGCTGTATTTGGGCGACGGTGGCAGTTATTCGCCAACGTTTTGGTTTAAAAGCGACCTGTACCAGTGTCGCGATGACGAGCCCGATGAAGGCCAGCAACTGGCGTTGCTGCGACCATAACCCCGCCATGTGCTCCCCAATACTTGCCAGCGCATCAGTGAGACGGTTGGAACTATGCTGCACGGCTTCGATCGGGGCGTCCATCGCTTCAGCGATACGCTTTAAAAGCGCTTGTTGTTCCAGAGGGAGCTCGCCTGCCCAATCGCTTATTGCGCGAGACTTTTCAATGCCGATCATGCCAACAATGACAGCGGCTCCTGCGGTATCCAAGCGCTCAATACCGGTAAGGGATATATCGTTTGGCTGGGAATAGTTTTGAGCCGCATTTTTTAGCTGCTTGTAATTAGAAAGCGTCCATTCGCCCTGTAATACTAATTTTTCGTCCCGCTTTATAATCCACTCACTTGGCATTTTTGCTCCTAAACGCCGTTGGCTCGCTAAAATATTCACATTACTTTAATCGAACCATCTAGAGAAGCCCTCTCAAAACAACGTATTACTTACTCCTTCGTAATTATACTGTAGCTTATTAATCGCCGTTTAGAGTAGCCAGTTATACGCATGTTATCCATCTTATTTAGGAAAACTCTCGCCAGGCCGCGTAGGTACTCAAAAAAACCCGACCTGTTAGAGCGTCCAGAAAGTCGCTCTTTTTAAGCTTGTCCATGACAGGACCTTTCACTTCCGACAAATGAAGTTTGACGTTGGAATCTTTGAGTCGCGCATTGATGGCATCAAGGCTTTCCAGCGCAGAGGCGTCAATCAGGTTAACCGCTGAACAAATCAGTACCACATGCTCAAGTTCAGGATGACTGGCCACCAGGTTATAAACAGTATCTTCCAGGTAGCGAGCATTGGCAAAGTAGAGGCTTTCATCGATACGCAGCAGTGCCACATGGCTAATGGTTTCTACATTATGGCGGTGGGTATTACGAAAATGTTCGGTATCCGGTACCCGGCCAACCAGTGCACTGTGTGGGCGACTGGTACGGTAAAGAAATAGCGCTATCGATAATGCAACACCGCTCATAATACCGGCTTCAACCCCCTCGGTCAGCGTCAATAAAATGGTCACGGCCATTGCGGCAAAATCGCTGCGCGAATAACACCAGGTTTGACGCAGCATGGAAATATCCACCAGCGTTAAAATAGCCACCGTAATGGTGGCGGCCAGGGTGGCAATCGGCAGGTAATAAAGCCAGCCGGTAAATGATAAGGTGATAAGTGCAATGCCCAGAGCCGCAAACGCCCCGGCCGCTGGGGTTTGGGCTCCGGCGTCATAGTTGATCACCGTCCTTGAAAGCCCCCCCGTTACCGGCATTCCGCTGGTAACACCCGCTGCCAGATTGGCGGCTCCCAAGCCGATCAGTTCCTGGTTCGGTGAGATGCGCTGGCGCCGTTTTGCCGCCAGCATTTGGCCCATGGACACGGACTCGACAAAACCTACCAGGCTAATCAGCAGCGCCGGAATTAACAATGCTCGCCATAAGGAGGCGTCCTCCCACGGAAAGCTAAGCGCTGGCAAGCCGCTTGGAATAGCGCCTACGACCTTAACGCCTGCCTCTGTGAGTTGCCAATGCCAGGTAATAAACGTAGTTGTAACGACGGCAAAAACAGGCCCCGCCTTGGTGATTAAGTCAGCAAGCGCGGCAGGAAGGCCCAGTGCGCTAAGCGTTTGCTTCCCATAGCGACGCATGGCAATAAGAAATACCAACGTGCCTGCGCCAATCGCAAATGTGTAGGGGTTAAATTGAGGCAGGTTGGGGAGTAGCGTCATCACACGCTCAGTTAGCGTGAAGCCGCTACTGGAGACGCCTAAGAGACTCCCTAACTGGCTTGCTGCAATGAGTATTCCAGAAGCGGTTAAAAAGCCAGAAATGACCGGATGACTTAAAAAGTTACTTAAAAAGCCCATCCGTAGTGCGCCCATCGCGACTAATATAGCGCCAGAAAGTAATGAAAGTACCAAGGCTGCCTGTAAGTAGGCATCAGTGCCTGGCTGCGCTACGGAAGCGAGCGCTGCGCCAGTCATCAGCGCGATAATGGCAACGGGGCCTACGGCGAGCGTACGGCTTGTCCCCATTAGGGTGTATAGAAGCTGCGGCAGGATACTGGCATATAATCCGACAACGGCTGGCAGTCCCGCTAGTAATGCATAAGCAAGCGATTGAGGAATGACCATGATGGTCACAATGATTCCAGCAAGCACATCAGCACCCAGCAGGCGTCTATGATAGTGCGGCAGCCAAGTGAGAATAGGTAAATAACGCTTAAACATGGGCTCCGGGCCATCAGGCATCAATGGTTTTTAAGAACCGTTGGTTCTTTTATTAATCCTTATATTAACGCGTTATGCCAGTAATTACGGCTCGGCTTCTTAAATAAGCCACCTCTCTTCCCCCAAAGTGTTACTTATTTCATCAGCATAACCCGTTAAGCTCGTTAAGAAAATTGGGCGCCTCTTGGCGTTTTGCTTACCGCTGTCCACAAAAACGCCGACAAACGCAGCTCGATAACCTTAATTACAAAAGAGTCCCTCTATGCGTCTACTTCGTGTGCTGACACCATTGATATTGCTCGGATTATCGGTTTGGTTGGTTGCCCAAGCGGGTACCTTTAAATACCTGGCACTTATTTGCGCCGCGTTAGCGGGGGCGGGGCTGGTCGCTAATGCACTGCTCAGTGTTTTTATGGCCGACCAGCAGCGTCTTGCCCAGCCTGTTCGTGGGCCAAAACCGCTCAAGGATTACGCGTCGCTTCGTGCGATGGCGTATCGCTTAATGAAACGGGCAAGCAAAACGGCCATTGCTTCGGCAGAGGTCTCTCACTATGCCGATCTTATGGACCAACGTCTTATCAGGCAGGAGGCGATGGCGCATGAAGCATCCTCAAGCATGAACGAAATCAATACCGCTATTTTGCAAGTAAGTACGAGCGCGACTCACGTGGCCACATTGGCAGAAAAGGCGCGCGATGCCAGCCATCAGAATCATGACGAGCTGACGGATATTGTCAGCGATATGAGCCATGTGGCCGAGCGCTCAGATCAGGCGTTAGAAATGTTGACTGCGCTTAATGACAAAATAGAGAGGGTGCGCAATGTCACCGAAATGATTGAAGGCATTGCCGAGCAAACCCATTTGTTATCACTTAATGCGTCGATTGAAGCGGCCCGGGCGGGTGAGCATGGCAGTGGGTTTGCCGTGGTGGCCGAAGAGGTACGGAGCTTGGCGCTTAAGACCTCAACCGCGACGCAGAACGTAGAAACGCTGGTTAAGGATATGCATCAAAGCGGCCAGGGAGTTGTCTCTACGATGGGCGCGATAATGGTGCGTATTCGAGAGCGCTCCGAAGGGCTGCAACAGGTAGGCAAGCGTCTGGCCACCATTACCCAAGAGTTTGATCAGGTTCAGCATGAGACCACAAGCGTCGCCACCGCCATGGAGAGCACCAAAACCCATAGTCAGACCGTTGCCGAGAGTCTACGTCAATTAGAGAGAGACGTAGATGAAGGTAATCACAATATGCATGATTTGGCTGCGCAGGCGCGTTCGTTAATGGAAGCGGCTGAAGGGGTGGATGGTGAGCTGGCTCAGCAGCGCCTTCAGGGACGGCATCAACAGGTGTTTAAAGCGGCTCGCCAAACGGCTGACCGCATTGGCAAGCTATTGGAAAAGGCCATTTCCCGCGGAGAACTCGTAGAATCAGCCCTTTTTCAGCCAGATTATCAGGCACTTCCGGACACTCGGCCAACGCTCTATCGCACAGGGTTCGACAACTTTACCGATCAATATTTACCAAGCGTGCAAGAGCCTCTGCTGACGGAATATAGCTTGAGCTATGCGATTGCCTGTAATCGTGATGGCTATGTGCCTACTCACAATGAGGCGGTTAGCCGACAGCCCACGGGCGATATGGAGCATGATTTAAAGTACTGCCGCAGCAAGCGTATTTTTGATGACGCGACGGGAAGTCGGTGTGGTGCTCATCAACACCCATTATTGCTTCAAACCTATAAACGCGATACGGGCGAGATCATGCATGACCTATCGGTACCGATTTTTATCCATGGCAAACACTGGGGTGGTTTCCGGGTAGGCTATCAGCCAGAGGGGGTAGAAGAGGCGAGCTCTGCCCTGACATTATCGCATTCAGGGCAAGAAGCGTTAGCGGATAGCGGTCTAGTGCGGGCGTGATTGCCAGGATGACCAGGAATAGAGCGCAAGCCCAAACCAGATCATAATAAAAGTGGCGAGCTGTATGGTACCCAGCGGTTCACCAAAAATGGTTAAGGCGATCAAAAACTGAATTGTAGGGTTGATGTACATCAAAAAGCCCAACGTCGAGAGCCGTAAGCGTCGAGCCGCACCCGCGAAAGCCATCAGCGGTAAAGCGGTTATTACGCCGCTTACCGCCAGTAAAACACTCGTTGGTACATCAATCATGAAGTGTGAATTACCCTGCCAGCTAAGCCATGTCAGGGCGAGCAGTGCCAGCGGGAACAGCAGGAGGGTTTCTACAAACAGTCCCGATAAACCGTCCAGCGGCACCTGCTTTCGAAAAAGCCCGTAGCTACCAAAGCTGAGTGCTAGCATCAGGCTGATCCAGGGCAGTTCACCCAGCAGTGCAAATTGGATGGCAATGGCCAAGCCTGCAAGGCCTAACGCCACTAACTGAAGACGTGCCATCACTTCACGCAGCACCAGCACGCCCAGTGCCACGTTAACGAGTGGCGTTAAAAAATAGCCAAGGCTTGCTTGCAACACCTGATTGCTTTCCACCGCGTAAATATAAAGCCCCCAATTGAAGCCGATTAACACGGCGCAAATCAGTACACGGCCTAAACGGCGAGGCTGGCTCAACGCCGTTATCACGGGGGACCAACGGCTTAACATCGTGATGAGTACAACAAGAAAAACACACGACCACACTATTCGGTGGATAAGAATTTCAAACGCTGGAATACCGTCAAACAGCGCGAAAAAAAGCGGGAAACACCCCCACATTATATAGGCTGCTAACCCAAATGTGACGCCTTTGATGGCCTGTGGATCACGCGCTGGAGGGGAATGCATAGCAGCCTCATTATTTAAAAATGCTAATCTACCACATAATTGCGAAAACATACTGGCAAAGGAGACGTGACATGAGTCAGCTAAGAACGAGCCTGGTACAGTGCGATTTGCGCTGGGAAGACCCACAGGCCAACCATGATCATTTAGTCCGTTTGCTGGGCGATCTGGACAGCCGTGACACCGATCTCATCGTATTACCCGAGATGTTTGCAACGGGTTTTACCATGAACTCGCGCGAAATGGCCCAGCCCATGGCGCAAAGTCAAAGCGTCGCCTGGCTGCAAGCGCAAGCTAAAGCGCGTAACTGTGTCATAACCGGGAGTGTGGCCATCGTTGATGACGGCCAGTATTACAACCGTATGATATGGGCCACGCCCGAGGGTGATATCCGCCATTACGATAAACGCCACTTGTTTCGTATGGCGGGCGAGCATGAACGCTATGGTATGGGCAGCCAGCGTGAAATAGTCGAGCTCAAGGGGTTTAAGCTACTGTTAAGCGTTTGCTACGACCTGCGTTTTCCTGTTTGGTTGCGTCAACAGCCAGCAGCGCAAGAGCACTTCGAGTATGATGCGCTACTGTGTGTTGCCAACTGGCCAGCACCGCGTCGGCAGCCTTGGCGAACGCTGCTCCAGGCTCGGGCGGTGGAAAACCTTGCGTATGTCGTGGGGGTTAACCGCGTTGGTGAAGATGCCAAGGGCCTTGCTTACAGCGGCGACTCCATGCTGGTCGATTTCAAGGGCGAACCGCTCATCGACCACTCTGAAAATACGCCGTTTATTGAAACGGGGACGCTTGATAAAACGGAGTTAAATGCTTTTCGTGAAAAATTTCCTGCCTGGCAAGATGCCGACCATTTTTCGTTACTGCCAGGAGTGGGCCAATAATGCGCCTTGATCGATTTTTAAGTGAAACCACACCGCTAACGCGTAGTTTGGCAAAACGAGCGCTTAAAAATGGCGAAGTAACGCTTAATGGTGAGCCTATTAAGCAGTCGGCCACCCAGATTGATACCGAGCAGGATGAGGTGAAATTCAACGGCGAAACGCTTTCGCTGGTCGGGCTTCGCTATGTAATCATGCACAAGCCAACGGATGTTGAGTGCACTGCCAGGCGCGGGCTGTATCCACGGGTAATTGATTTGATTGATTTGCCCAAAGTAGAGCGTCTTCAACCAGTAGGGCGGCTGGATGTTGATACCACTGGCCTTTTACTGATGACTGATGATGGCCAGTGGTCTCATCGTGTTACCTCACCGCGTCATCGTTGCGCCAAGGTCTATATCGCCGACTTGGCTGAGCCTATGGAAGGCAACGATGCGGAGTGGGCAATCAATCAGGTAGCCCAGGGCATTCTGCTGGATGATGAAGAGACACCAACGCAGCCTGCGTTACTCCGGTTTATAACGCCTCTACAAGCGGAGCTTACCCTGACCGAAGGGCGCTATCACCAGGTTAAGCGTATGTTTGCCGCGCTGGGCAACCATGTTAATGCGCTGCACCGTCAATCTATCGGTGATGTTGTATTAACGGATGATTTGCGCCCCGGGGAGTGGCGCGAGTTAACGCAGGAAGAAATCGACAGCTTCTAAATTCAGCCGCTAAGCGCACTTGGCCAAACGGCAGTAGGTCAAGTGCGTATTCAATACTCAATTTATACCGTTATCTTGCTTCTTTAAGCAACGCCTACTATCAGAGTTACCTGCTTACATTTTTCAAAGAAACGTTAAGCAAAAAAACGTGGCAAATGGGCGGCGGCAATCAGCGATTGAGTATATGCATGCTGAGGCGAGGACAGCACGTCAAGGCAGGGGCCCTGTTCGACCACTTCACCATCCTTTAGCACCATAATACGGTGCGCCATGGCACGTACTACGGCTAAGTCGTGGCTGATAAATAGATAGCTAAGCTGACGACGTTCCTGTAACTGACGAAGTAGCGTCACAAGCTGCTTTTGCACGGTACGGTCCAGCGCTGAGGTAGGCTCGTCCAACACTAGAAGTTCAGGCTCTAAAATAATGGCTCGGGCCACGGCTATTCGCTGGCGCTGCCCGCCGGAGAACTCATGGGGATAGCGTGCCGCACAGCCTTCAGGTAACCCCACCTCAAGCAGCGTTTGTTGCACACGGCGGGTAACTTCATCGAGTGAAAGCGCAGGATAGTGAAAACGTAGCCCCTCACTCACGATATCAAACACCGGCATACGCGGTGAAAGCGCACCGTATGGGTCCTGAAATACCATTTGTAATCGATGACGCTGGTGCCGTAGCGCATTACCCGTAAGCTGGCTCAAGGTAGCATCACCCAAGATAACGTCTCCCTGACTTTGCACCAGGCGCATAATCGCGGATGCCAGCGTCGTTTTCCCTGAGCCTGATTCGCCGACAATGCCCAGCGTTTCACCGGGCGAAATACTCAAGTCGGTTGCTTTAAGCGCTTCAAAGGGGGGAGGCTGGCGTTTGAATAGCCCTGTTTTGGGTCGCTTAAAACTAACGCTTAGCTGGCGAGCGGTTAATAAGGGCGCCGTATTGGCAGGCGCTGCCGGGCGGCCTTCAGGCTCCGCTGCTAACAGTGCTTTGGTGTAATCACTTTGTGGGTTTTGAAAAACCTCTTCAACTGGCCCCATTTCCTGAATCTTACCGCGATACATCACACAAACCCGCTCGGCATAGCGGCTTACAAGATTCAAGTCGTGGCTGATAAACAACATGCCCATGCCATGCTGATCGCGAAGCTCTTTTAAAAGGCCGAGTATGTCTTGCTGGACGGTGACATCCAGCGCTGTCGTCGGCTCATCGGCGATTAGCAGTGATGGGTTATTGGCAATGGCCATGGCAATCATGACGCGCTGACGCTGACCACCGGAGAGTTGATGAGGCCAGGCATCCAACAGCTCATCAACGCGGGGCAGTTTCACTTGTTCAAGCAGTTCTCTGGCCCGCGCTCGCGCTCGCGCCGCTTGCCCACTTAACCCTTGGTGCAGGCGTAGAGTTTCACCAATTTGCTTACTGATACGGTGCAAAGGGTTGAGTGATGTCATGGGTTCTTGAAATACAAACCCTACGCGGTTGCCACGCACGCTGTTCCAATCGCGCTTACCAAGTTGATTGAGGTCAGTCTCCTCTAGCCAGCGCTCGCCGCTTATCCTGGCATTGCGGGGTAAAAGGTTAATTGCCCCTAGTGCTGAAACGGACTTGCCCGAGCCGGATTCACCCACAATCGCCAGCGTTTCGCCTGCATTGACCGTTAATGAAAGCGCATCTACCACTACATTATCATCAAAGGCAATCGTGAAATCCGTTAGCCGAAGTAGTGGTTTAGGCATGTTGGGTGTCCTGCGCAGGCGTTTGGCGCTGATTAATGTGGCGTGGGTCGAAGGCATCGCGCAGCCCTTCACCAATAAAGACAAGCAAGGAGAGCATCACGGCAAGCGTCATGAAGGCGGTAATACCCAGCCATGGCGCGTGCAGATTATTTTTACCCTGGGCGGCAAGCTCACCTAACGATGGAGAGCCCGGTGGTAAGCCAAAGCCCAAAAAGTCGAGCGCTGTTAGCGTACCAATCGCCCCGGTAAACAGAAAGGGGATAAACGTTAGGGTAGCCACCATGGCATTCGGCAGGACATGGCGCCACATAATCAGCCGAGACGGCAATCCCATGGCTTTTGCTGCGCGTACGTATTCCAAATTGCGTGCTCGTAAAAACTCGGCCCGCACAATATCGACCAGACCTAGCCATGAAAACAGCAGCATAATGCCCAGCAGCCACCAAAAACCGGGTTGCACGAAGCTTGCTAAAATAATCAGCAAAAACAGTACCGGTAGCCCCGACCATATTTCAGTGACCCGTTGGCCTATAAGGTCCACCTTGCCGCCAAAATACCCCTGCACACCGCCCGCTAGAACGCCTAACGCCAGCGACCCTGTCGTAAGCACTAACGCAAAAAAGACAGAGAGCCGAAAACCGTAGATAACGCGGGCCAGCACATCGCGCCCTTGGTCATCCGTGCCCAGCCAGTGGCGGCTATCCGGGGGGGCTGGTGAGGGTTGTTGCATCTGCATGTCCAGCGTTTGATAGGAGAACGGAATAAGCGGCCATATGGCCCAGCCGTTGTCGCTAATTTGCTGTTGAATAAACGGGTCCAAATAGTCAGTACGGGTGGGAAGAAAGCCCCCGAAATCTGTTTCCGGATAATCCACCAGTAAAGGTGTATACCACTGCCCGTCGTAGTTCAGGATAAGCGGCTTGTCATTGGCAATCAGCTCGGCAAACAGGCTGATAATGAACAGCACGCCAAACAACCAAAGTGATATCCGCGCGCGACGATTTGCTTTAAAGGCGGCTAAACGGCGCTGCGTAATGGGGGATAGCCGTGATGTAAAACCGCTCATTTTCACGACTCCCTCGTTGCAAAGTCGATGCGTGGATCCACCCACACGTAGGTCAAATCGGATATCAGCTTTAGCACAAGCCCGATGACCGTGTACAAAAACAGGGTGCCGAAGATGACCGGATAATCCCGCTGCATAACGGCTTCAAACCCTAGAAGGCCCAGCCCATCAAGCGAGAAAATCACCTCAATCAGCAGGGCGCCGGTAAAGAAAATTCCAATCATCGCGGCCGGCAACCCCGCAATAATGATGAGCATAGCGTTACGAAAAACATGACCGTACAAAATGCGCTGTTCGTTAGCCCCTTTGGCGCGAGCGGTGAGCACGTACTGTTTATGAATTTCGTCTAAAAAGCTGTTCTTGGTCAGCATGGTAAGCGTGGCAAAGCTGCCGATAGCGGCCGCTGTGACGGGCAACGTGATATGCCAGAAGTAGTCTTTTATTTTGCCGCCTAGCGAAAGGTCCGCAAAATCTGGAGAGGTTAGCCCTCTGAGGGGAAACCAGTCCCAATAGGTGCCGCCCGCAAACAGCACAATCAACAGGATGGCGAATAGAAAGCCCGGTATCGCATAGCCGACAACCACCAGCCCTGAGGTCCACACATCAAAACGTGAGCCGTGGCGCAAGGCTTTACGAATACCTAGTGGAATGGAAATCACATAGACCAGCAGGGTGGTCCACAAGCCCAGAGAAATGGATACCGGCAGGCGCTCAATTATCAGCTCGACCACCGGGCGGTCGCGGAAAAAGCTGGTCCCGAAGTCGAGCGTAAGATAATCGGTCATCATGCCGATAAAGCGTTCATGGGCTGGCTTGTCGAACCCAAACTGCTGTTCCAGCTGTTCGATAAAGCGGGGATCAATACCCCGTGCGCCCCGCGAATCATCGCTTACTTGAACATCTGCTCCGCCCATGTCTAAACGTGTGCTGGCCATAGCGTTGGCGCCTTCAAAACGCGCTAGCATCTGATCAATGGGGCCGCCGGGCGCGGCTTGAACAATCATGAAGTTAAGCAGCATGATGCCGAGTAGCGTCGGTATCATCAGTAGCAGTCGGCGTAGGGTGTAACGTGCCACAGAGTGCACTCCAGTCGTTATTATTTAGCCCTTCAGCGACGCCGGTGGCGGCGCTGTAATTCTGCTTCACGGTCGGTATCGACCCACCAGGCGTCTAAATCCATCGCGTATTCCGGGAAAGGCTCTTGATAGCCGAACTTGTCCCATACTGCAATACGCGTTTCGCCGGAGTGATAGTGGGGGATGGTGTAAAAACCCCAGCGCAGCACCCGGTCGAGTGCGCGCGTCGCCGTATCCAGTTTCTCCCGGCTCTCTGCGCTAATAATGTCCTCGATTAATGCATCCACTGCCGGGTGAGCGAGCGCCATTCGGTTACGGCTTTGCGGCGCTTTGGCGGCCTCACTACTCCAGAAGTCGCGCTGTTCGTTACCGGGGTTATTGGATTGGGGGAAATGGCTGATCACAATATCGTAATCGTAACTACGCTGGCGATTAAGATATTGGTTAATGTCCACGATCCGCATGGTGGTCTGTACACCGAGACGCGCCATATTGCGCAGCATAGGCTGTACCACACGCTCAAGACTTGCATCGTAAAGCAGCACTTCTAACTGTAAGGGCTTGCCTGTTTCAGTATGAACCAGTACGCCGTCTTCCACTTGGTAGCCCGCTTCGTTCAGCAAGTCGAGCGCCCGGCGTAAGCGTTCGCGCAGGTCCGTCGGCTGGTCGATAGGGAGTGCATCGGTAAATATTCGCTCAGAGCGATGAGAGGCTAAAAGCTCCTCTCGATAAGGCTCAAGCAGGGCGAGTTCTTCCTCTGACGGCAGGCCATCAGCTTGCATCTCTGAGTTCTGGAAATAACTTTCGGTACGCTGATAGGCGTTATAAAAAATATTGGTATTCAGCCAGGGAAAGTCGAATGCCAGGCTGAGCGCTTCGCGTACGCGCGGGTCCTGGAACTTCTCCTTACGAAGATTGAATACGAATGCCTGCATGAGTGAAGGATTTACATCAGGCACCGTGATGCGTTTCACCAACCCTTCGCGATACGCCGGGAAATCGTAGCCAATGGCCCAGATCGCCGCACGGGCATCGGTCCTGAAGTCGGTTAAGCCCGCCTTGAATGCCTCCCAGGCAATATCCCTGTCTCGGTAATAGTCGTAAACCACACGATCAATATTGTAGCGGCCGACATTAACAGGCAGGTCTTTACCCCAGTAGTCGTCGTCCCGCTGATATACGATGCGCCGGCCTGGGTCGACGTCACTGATGCGATAAGGGCCGGAGCCTGGGTGTGCTGTCAGTGTCGGGGCGGCAAAGTCACGGGGTTCCCAGTAGTGGCGGGGGAGGATCGGTAACTGCGTGATGATTAATGGTAATTCACGAGACTCAGTACTGCTAAATTCGAAGCGAACCTGGTGTTCATTTAGCGCAATGGCGTTATCAACATCGGCATAGTAACTAGCGTAAAAAGGATTACCCTCTTCACGCAGCAGGTTAAAGGAGAACACCACATCGTACGCGGTTACCGGCTCGCCATCTTGAAAACGTGCTTCGGGGCGGAGGTCAAACTCAATCCACTCCCGGTCAGGGTCCAAGCGGACGCCTTCCGCCAGTAATCCATACACGCTGAAGGGTTCGCCTGGATTGCTGGTCATTAACGTATCGTATATCTGGCCTACGCCGGTGGCCGGCGTGCCACGAATGATAAAGGGGTTGGTGGAATCAAAGCTGCTGCCCACGGCGGTGTGGGTGATGGTGCCGCCCTTGGGAGCCAGTGGATTAACATGGGGGAAATAGGCAAAGTCGGCAGGTAACTCAGGGCTATCGTAAAGTGACAGCCCATGCACCGTTTGAATCGATGTATTATTGCTTGCGACGCTATCTGCAGGCGTTAGGCTATTGCCAGCCATGATCTGCGGTTGAGGTTCAGCCTCTGTCGGTTCTGCAGAGGCTGACATACTCATGATGAAGCAGCTAACGATTAGCAGCGTCTTTACAAACACACCACGTGGCATTGGTTACGTCCCATGTGAGCAGATCTTGTCAACTCATTGCCCTGAAAGTGTCAGGAGTTGGCCTGGTTGTAAAGCATTAGGTCGATCAAGCGCATTCCAGCGTATCAAGTCATTTTGATTAACCTGGTAGCGGCTGGCAATGGCGGATAGGTTGTCTCCACGTTCAACACGATGAACGTTGGGCGCTTGTGTCGAGGCAAGCTCACTAGATGTGGTTTGCGAAAGCTGAGCTAATACCTGTGTATCCGCTTCCTCAGGTACTAAAAGCGTTTGTACATTGCGGGGGTCGATGCTGCCATTAAGTAGCCCTGGGTTTAGCTCGGCTAGCGCTGATTGGCTTACATCTAAAAGCTGTGAGGCTTGAGCGATACTTAAGGGTTGCTCCAGTTTTACTTTGGCAAAGGCCGGGTCCATGTGAATGTCTGGCAGGTTAATATCAAAGCGTTCCGGATCATTAATGATGGTCGCGATCGCCTTTAGTTTGGGAATGTACTGCATGGTTTCATGCGGTAACGATAGATCCCAATAGTCACCCGCCAGCCCCTGATTTTGTGCCTTGCGTAGAGCGCGATTAACGGTGCCCGCTCCGGCGTTGTAAGCCGCCAACGAAAGCATGATGCCGCCCTCGTACCACTGATCCGCCTGCATCTCGAGGTAATCAAGCGCCGCTGCGGTGGAAGTGAGTACGTCCAGGCGTCCGTCATAATTGCCGTTACGAACCAGACCCAACGCATCACCTGTGTTGGGCATGAATTGCCAGAGGCCCGCTGCCCCACGATGGCTGCGCGCGCTGGGGTCGAAGGAGCTTTCGACAAACGGAATCAAGGCGATTTCGCCGGGTAGGCCGCGATCACTCACTTGTTGAGTGATCCAGGCAAGCCAAGGCGTGGCGCGCTCAGTAATTGTGGCTATGTTTTCGGGACTGGCGCGATAATATTCGATCCACTCATCAACGCGGGCCTGAGCGCTGGGGGGTAGTGTTAGCTCCTGCCACTGAAACGTTTGACGCAGCGCTGTCCAGGCATCCTGATGCTGAAGCTCCAGGTCTTCCCAAAAACTGGTGTGAAAAGAGGTTGGAGCCGCCTGCGCTGAAGACGTGTGCTCTGTGTAGGAAGTAGCGCTATTAGAAGGGCTATATGAGAGTGCTGAGGCTTGTGAGTTAGCGGCAGCGGCCAATAACAAGCCCATAATTACCGTACTGCCAGCGCTTAATACCAAGCGCTGTCGCATCGTTCGATAGGTCATAGTTTAATTCATTTGGTTTCTGGAGCGTTCTTAAAATCGGTTCTTCCACTCACGTAGAGTGGCGAACGTCGCGAGGTCGTTGTCATTAGCTCCCTGTTCTCCTGCCGCTTGGCGTACGCTTTGGGTACCGACGCGCAGGTAGGGATTAATTTTCAGCTCGCGTCCTATTGTGCTGGGTAAGGTGGGGCGATTTAATGCCCGAGCCTTTTCACACTCACTTAAGGCATAAGTCACATCGTCATTCTCTGGGTCAGCTGCGTGGGCAAATACAAGATTCGCCTGTGTGTATTCATGAGCAGCAAAGACCAGTGTATCGGCAGGTAGTTCCGCGAGTTTGTTCAATGACGTGTGCATTTGTTCGGGTGTGCCTTCAAATAAACGGCCACAGCCTGCACAAAACAGCGTATCTCCACAAAACAGTAGTGCCGGAATACCCGGCGTATAAAAGCTAATGTGATCAAGCGTGTGCCCGGGGGTTGCCATGACATCAAATTGGCGTCCCATCACACGCACGGTGTCGCCGTCACCGACACGCTGATTAATACCCTGAATATCCGGATTCGCTGGACCAATGACATGGGGGGAGTAGCGCTTGATGAGCGTTGCCAAGCCCCCCGTATGATCATGGTGATGATGCGTAATCAGAATGGTGTCCAGCGTCAGCGATTCACGCTCTAACAGCTTGATGACAGGATCGGCCTCACCGGGGTCCACCACACAAACGCTTTGACTGGTATCTTGTCTCAATAGCCAAATATAGTTGTCGCTAAGGGCGGGAATCGGTGTCACGCTCATCATGGGCGAGATCCTTTTAAGGGTTGCAAACCTGCTGTCATTACGCTGATAAGTACGTTGAAAAGACACATAGAAAGCGTTAAAAAGCCGTTACTTTGGAGGGAAGCGCTGTCCATGTCAAATTCGACAACGGCCGATAAGGCGATGACCAGCCGCTTGGTAAATAGCCAGGCCTACTGGAAAACGGATGCTGGTCGATCACTTTGGGACGTGCAACGTGCTTGCCTAGGGCCCGTGGTTGAAAGCCGGGCGGGCAGGCATAGCCTGGAGATAAGCATGGGGCCTTCTTTGATGACCATGTCGTCGATACCGCACGCGGTCCGCTGGGTTCCAACGCTTGAGTTCGCCACCAGCCCATCAACGCTGGTTTGCCCACCTGACCGTTTGGCGTTGCCTGATCGTTGTATGGATGTGGTCATCATCCACCACTGGCTAGAGCAATTGGAAAACCCTCACCACACCCTACAAGAAGCGGCACGAGTGACGGCGGACAACGGAATGCTGGTGCTCTTTGGTTTTAATCCTCTGAGCGTTAAAGGCCTGGCACATCAGTGGCGTAAACGCCGGCCCGAATTCCCTTGGAACGGGCAGTGGCACAAGCTTGGGCGACTGCGTGACTGGCTAGCATTTGTCGATTTTGAGGTCGAACGCGTAGACTATTGCTGTTTTAGAGGCTTGCTGAATGCGTCTTGCCCCGAAGGGCGAGAGGCGCTGGGGCGTCGGCATAATTTGCCTTGGGGGGAAAGTTACATGATCCAGGCACATCGCCGCCAGCAGTCGGCTTACGTCAAACGCATTAAGTTTGCGCTACAACGCCCTGTTTCCTCTTCATCGCTCGGTGCTACACGCAGAGGTAAACCGGCGCATAACCAGTCTCATCAGGATACGTAGCGCCAATACCTGTTAATAAAGGATGGAAAGATTGAGTAATCAAGCGGCCGAGCAGCTACCGCAGGTCACGGTATATACCGATGGTGCATGTCGGGGAAATCCTGGCCCTGGCGGTTGGGGGGTGGTGCTGTCTAGCGGCGAGCATGAAAAGACCTTAAAAGGTTATGAAGCTGACACCACTAATAACCGGATGGAATTAATGGCTGCCATTATGGCGCTGCGCACGCTCAATAAGCCGTGTGAGATCGCGCTATGGACCGACTCTCAGTATGTTCGCCAAGGCATTACTCAGTGGATTCACAACTGGGTTAAACGCGGCTGGAAAACCGCCGCCAAGCAGCCAGTCAAGAACGCCGAGCTGTGGAAAGCGCTGCACGAAGAGACCCATCGACACAAGGTAGAGTGGCACTGGGTAAAAGGGCATAGCGGGCATCCAGGTAATGAGCGCGCTGATGCGCTCGCCAATGAAGCCATTGATGAGCACCAGCAGAGGAGAGCGTGATGCGCCAAATTATCATGGATACCGAAACGACCGGTATCGACCCCAAGGATGGCCATCGCATTGTAGAGATTGGCGCCGTTGAAATGGTGAATCGCCGTTTTACTGGGCGTACCTATCATCAATATATCAACCCTGAGCGGCATATCGACGCAGAAGTCGTGGCAATTCACGGCATTGACGATGAAAAGGTCGCAAACGAGCCAGTGTTTGCTCAAATAGCGGACGAATTCTGGGCTTTTATCGAAGGCGCAGAGCTGGTTATTCATAATGCCCCCTTCGATGTGGGCTTTATGGATCATGAGTTTGGCCGGTTAAATAAGCAGCGCAGTGGAGCGCCATTAGGTCCGGTGCGTGAGCACTGCCGCGTTCTGGATACGCTCACAATGGCCCGGGAGCTGCATCCAGGTCAGCGTAATAGCCTGGATGCCCTGTGTAAGCGTTATGACATTGATAACGGACACCGTGTGCTCCACGGGGCGTTGCTCGACTCCGAGATTCTGGCCGACGTTTACCTGGCCATGACGGGAGGGCAAACGGCATTGACGCTGGATGCTGCCACGTCTTCAGAAGAGCAGCAGGCCGATTCGTCAAATGAAGGCCTATCGGTTCAGCGGCTAACGCTTACACCCGGTCAG
Organism: Halomonas sp. 111; assembly: GCF_052379685.1. Classification (NCBI taxonomy): domain Bacteria; kingdom Pseudomonadati; phylum Pseudomonadota; class Gammaproteobacteria; order Oceanospirillales; family Halomonadaceae; genus Halomonas; species Halomonas sp. 111. The sequence goes on along the minus strand of NZ_JBQSYV010000002.1, from coordinate 204,351 downwards.
TTGCGTGTCATCCGTCCAAGCGCACAAGAGCACGCCGCTCATCAGGCAAAATGCCAGGCACATAAGCTGAATTGGTTTGAGGAACGTGATCACAATGCTTAGGCGTGAGATTCCCCACCATGTACGTGAAGGGCGCGTTGTTCGTCTATCGCGCAGCCAACTGGCGCCAGCCCCTCTATCGGGCGACCAGGAGCTGACGCCGCTTCAGCCTTATCAACCTTGGACTGAACAAATGCAGCCGTTGTGTTACTGGAATGACGAGCCAGTAGCGCTATGGGTTGATAAAGAGCCGGGTGATGACTGGATTGATGGGCGCCAATGGATGGCGGATCTTCCCAGCGGGTGGTTTAGCTTGATTTCTACCGCGCTTCAGGTTGGCGCATGGCTTGAGAATCACCGTTTTTGCGGACGTTGTGGCGCTGCGGCCACGAGGCTTGAAGCTGAATTCGCCATGCACTGTAATGCGTGTGGGCATCGCAACTACCCACGTATTTCACCGTGTATTATCACTCTGGTCACCAGCGGTGAAGCGATGCTGTTAGCACGAAGCCCACGTTTCCCGCCAGGACGTTACTCGACCCTGGCAGGCTTTATTGAACCGGGTGAGTCAGCCGAAGAGGCTGTCCATCGTGAAGTGTTCGAGGAAGTGGGTGTACATGTTGATAAGCTGCGCTACCACCAAAGTCAGGCATGGCCATTCCCCCATTCACTGATGTTTGGTTTTTTTGCTGAAGCGACCACGCGGCGTATTAATATCGATGGGGTAGAGATTAGCGATGCGGCCTGGTTTTCGCCGCGGCAACTACCTTCGTTGCCGCCGCCGTACTCCATTTCACGTGAACTGATTGAAACGCATTTGGCTAAATGGCGTGAGTAAGCCACTAACACCCTGGCTTAAAAAGTTCACGGCGAGCGTTTAGTTGGGAAACAGGCTGGTGAGTTTGGTGGCCAGCATTACGTTGCCGGTTGCTTTTAACTTGCCAGTCATAAAGGCGGTCATGCCATTGATATCACCTGTCATAATACCCTTGAGGGTATCTGTGCCCATGCTCAAGCTGACCGAAGGATCATCATGTTCGCCTTCCTGAACATCCAGAGCGCGATCCTTGATAACAAGGTAGTGATCACCCGCATCTTCAAAGTGAAATTGAAATACTTCGTCCATACCCTCAGCCGCATCCGGATTAAAGCGTGCTTTCAACTTATCAAGCGTGCTGTTTGACATAACTATCTCTCCAAAGGCGGTAAAATATATAAATGGGTCATCAATGACCCGATGAATGTGAATGAGAGTATTTTAAACAATCGTTTAGTTCAAGCCGTGCGAACGGATATTGAACGATAGTGCTAAACCTTGGCAGGAGCGTATACGTGAGTGAATGGATAGCAGGAATGGGCACCTTTCTGGTGCAAGCGACGATGGTTGTTGGATTGCTGGGAGGCGTCGCCTTGCTGATCTTGCGCAGCAAAGCAACTCAAGAAAGTGATCTTCGGTTGCATATTGAGCCACTCAATGAGCAGCGTCAGTCGCGTAATCGCCGTCTTGGCATGGCTGCCACTGAGCAGGGCGCGCGTAAAAAGCTGCTTAAGGGGTTTCGCCAGGAAGACAAGAGTCGTCAAAAAACAGCGAAAAGCAAAGAGGCTACTCGATCAAAGAACAGAGTATGGGTGCTGGATTTTCACGGTGATATCAAAGCTTCTCAAACGGAGCTTTTCGCTCAGGAAGTATCGGCCATTATTGATGTCGCTGAGCCCAATGACGAAGTAGTGGTACGTTTGGAGTCTGCTGGGGGGCTTGTGCATGCCTATGGATTGGCTGCCGCACAACTGGATAGGCTGCAAAGCGCGGGCCTTACTACCACCGTGTGTGTCGATAAGGTGGCGGCCAGCGGCGGATATATGATGGCCTGTACGGCTCAGCATATTAAAGCTGCGCCGTTTGCGGTAATTGGCTCAATTGGTGTGGTCGCTCAGGTGCCGAACATTCACCGCCTTCTTAAACGTCATGATATTGACGTTGAGCTACTTACGGCGGGTAAGTACAAGCGCACGCTAACGGTGATTGGTGAGAATACCCAGGAAGGCCGTGAAAAATTTGTAGAAAACCTGGAAAATACTCATCGCCTGTTTAAGGACTACGTGAGTAGCCACCGCCCTGAAATGGATATCGATACTCTGGCAACAGGGGAAATTTGGTACGGCAGCGAAGCCGTTGCCAATCAGTTGGTCGATAGTCTGGGCACCAGTGAGGCGTATCTGGTTGAACGAATGGCCGACGCCAATGTATACCATGTGCGCCTTGAAGCGCCGAAAACTATCAGCCGCAAAATAGGCTTGGCGGTCTCGGCGGGTGTGGAAAACGCTGCGCTAAAGGCTCTCAGCATGCTGGAGGCCTCCGGCTGGCAGCGTCGGTAGTCCCTAAAAACAGTGCGTTTTTTACGTTGTATAGTGCTGCGCCAGGGTGTCTAAAATTGCCTTGGCGCTGTCGCTACGCAAGGAGTAATAAATGGTTTGTGACTCACGTCGTGTATTGACCAGCTCATCCCTGCGTAAAATAGCCAGATGTTGCGAAAGCGCCGATTGGCTCAGTGAAAGCTGCTGATTAATTTGCGTGACCGAAAGCTCCTCCTCGGCCAGTAAGCAGAGTATTTGTAGGCGTTTTTCATTCGCCAAGGCTTTTAATAAATTCGTAGCTGATACAAGGTTTTGGCAGTTATTTTCGAGCAGACATGCAGCGGCGCTTGAGGACGCAGACATCATAATCTCCTTGCCTACACTGGACGGGAAGCGGTCATTTGTAGTGTTTATACATGCATTTTTATCAATTGTTATGCCATCGCCGCAGTGCAACGATGATTAATTTAATAATCGGTAATTTAGTGAGTTTTGTCCAAATCTTCATTTAACGGTTAATCAATGATAACGCTGGCTCTTTAACGTCTTCCCTGGCCCATTGTCCGTCTTTAGCCGATAGTATGAGGGTGAGTACGGCAATTACTTTATAGAGTAGAAGCTATTCAATGCTACTTCGATAATACAATAAAGACAGGGTCATTATGAGCCGCTACCAAGAATCCTACCTGCAAGCGAACAGTCAGCCCGAACACTTCTGGGCTGAGCAGGCCAAACGCCTGCCCTGGTTTACGCCACCTACACGGATTCTTACCTATGATGACCAGCAGCATGCTCGCTGGTTTAGCGATGGTGAGATCAACATCTGCTATGCCGCGCTCGACCACCATGTTGAGCAGGGCCGAGCGGAACAGCCTGCTATTTACTGGGATTCACCCGTAACGGATGCCAAGGCAACGCTAACCTACCGGCAACTGCGTGATCAGGTAGCCTGCTTTGCCGGTGCGCTTTCCGAACTTGGCGTAAAAAAAGGGGATCGCGTGGTGATTTATATGCCCATGATTCCTGAAGCCTTGGTCGCGATGTATGCCTGTGCGCGGCTTGGGGCCGTCCATTCCGTCGTTTTTGGCGGTTTTGCGCCTCATGAGCTTGCGGCAAGAATCGAGGATGCTGAACCCAGCGTGGTGGTTGCTGCCTCCTGTGGTGTTGAGGTAGATAAGGTCATTCCCTATAAGCCAATCATTGACCAGGCGCTGGCATTAAGTACTCACCAGCCGAATGCCTGTGTGATTTATCAGCGTGACATAGCACCGGCTACCTTGGGCGAGCGTGATTATGACTGGAAGGATTTAGTGGCCAGCGCCGCCTTTGCCGAATGTGTTCCCGTAAAAGGGACCGATCCCCTGTATATCTTGTACACCTCAGGCACGACGGGAAAACCCAAAGGTGTGGTACGGGATACTGGCGGTTATGCGGTGGCGCTTGAGTACTCGATGGAGGCAATTTACGCCCTGGAGCCTGGCGACGTATTTTTTACTGCCTCAGATGTGGGGTGGGTGGTAGGCCACTCCTATATTGTTTACGCCCCGCTACTGCGAGGCTGTACCAGCGTTGTTTATGAAGGCAAACCGGTCAATACACCCGATGCGGGTAGCTTCTGGCGCATTATTGAGGAATACAACGTCAAAAGCTTCTTTACCGCGCCCACGGCTTTTCGGGCAATTAAAAAAGCGGATCCGGATGCCGCGCTGTTTTCCCGGTACGATATCAGTAGCTTGAAGTACGTGTTTGTAGCGGGTGAGCGACTTGACCCGCCTACATTTCATTGGCTGGATGATCTGCTGGATGTGCCGGTGATTGATCACTGGTGGCAAACCGAGACAGGCTGGCCGATTGCTGCTAACCAACCAGGCCTGGCAACTATGCCTATTAAAGCGGGGTCGGCGACCTTGCCGGTGCCTGGATTTAATGTACAGGTGTTAGGCCGCGACGGCGAACCCGCAGCACCCATGGAGCAGGGGAGTGTGGTTATCAAGCAACCGATGCCGCCTGGGTGCCTGGTGGGCATTTGGCATGACCCCCAGCGTTTTCACAGCGCTTATATGGCGGCGTTTCCGGGTTACTACTTAACTGGCGACGGCGGCTACTTCGATGAAGAGGGTTATCTGTTCATTATGGGGCGCACCGATGACGTGATCAATGTGGCAGGGCATCGGCTCTCCACCGGAGAAATGGAGGAGGTGGTGGGGGCGCACCCTGCGGTGGCTGAATGTGCGGTGATTGGCATCCACGATATGCTGAAAGGACAAATCCCCCTTGGCCTGGTGATTCCCAAGGATGGATTTAACGGCGATGAAATAGCGCTTGAAAATGAGCTGATCGCGCGTGTCCGTGAGTATATTGGTCCTATCGCATGTTTTAAGCAGGTGCTGGTGGTCAACCGTTTGCCGAAAACCCGCTCTGGAAAAATATTGCGAAAGCTATTGCGCACGATTGCAGATGGGAAGGCGTTTGGGATCCCCTCCACCATTGATGACCCGGCAAGCCTGGAGGATGTGCGTATCGCCATGTGTGAACGCGCTATCGGCGATGCCGATAAAGCAACGCCGAGTGATTGAGTCAATTAAGTGCTGACAGGCAGGGTGGCGACTTTTAATGCAGTTAAGAACGCGTATAATGCGCGGCCAGCAGCGCTATGCGCTTTCTTATGAGGGTTCCCTAACCCCTCTTGGCTTGTAAAAAAAGGTCATTTTGCATGTTTGCACTAAGTGATACGCAGTACCGCCGTTGCCTCGTGGTAATGGTCGCCTTCCATATCGGCATTATTGCTGCCAGTAACTACCTTGTTCAGCTGCCGTTTACGCTCTTTGGGTTCCATACCACTTGGGGAGCGTTTAGTTTTCCGTTTATCTTTCTGGCCACTGACTTAACGGTCCGCCTTTTCGGCAAAAATGCTGCACGCGCCATTATCTTGCGCGTGATGTTGCCCGCTCTGGTCGTGTCGTATGTTGTGTCGGTCGTATTTCCGCGGGGCAGTTTTGCCGGGTTTGAAGCACTTGGCGAGTGGAATGTGTTTGTGGCGCGCATTGCGCTGGCAAGCTTTCTTGCGTATGTCATAGGGCAGTTACTGGACGTGCAGGTATTTGATCGCTTGCGCCAATTGGCCTGGTGGGTAGCGCCGGTATGCTCGACGGTGCTTGGCAATCTTGCTGACACTTACGCGTTCTTCTCCACCGCATTCTATAACAGCCCTGACGCCTTTATGGCCGCAAACTGGCTAGAAATTGCTGCGGTGGACTATGCCATAAAGCTCGCCATCAGCCTGCTGTTCTTTTTACCCTTGTACGGCTTGCTGCTTGCCTGGTTGACGCGCCGCTTGGTGGTTTGGACGGGGCATACCGACCTCTCTCCACGTACGGTTTAATAATGTACGGCTAATCATTGTTGCTTAACAATGAAGGCCTTGTTGACAATCACCTGATTAATCAACGCTTAGGGAGTTTACATGACTGATGCTGCCACGGTGGACCTTCACTATCTGGACATGGAGAGTGAAGGAACTCCCGATGCGACACCGCTTGTGGTGATTCATGGCTTAATGGGTAGTGCCGACAACTGGCGCTCCCATTTGAAAGTCTGGCAGCGTTCGCGCCGCGTCATTGCCGTGGATTTACGTAACCATGGTCGTTCACCGCATAGCGATGATATGCGCTATGCCACGATGGCCCAGGACGTCATTGCACTGCTCGATAGTCTCTCTATTACTCAGGCGCATGTGCTTGGCCACTCCATGGGCGGTAAAGTTGCTATCAGCCTTGCAAGGCTGGCGCCCCAGCGCGTAGTGACGTTGACAATAGGCGATATCGCCCCGGTCGTTTATCAGCATGGCCATGATGATATTTTTGCGGCCCTTAAGCGTGTTAGAGAAGGCCGGCCAAAAAATCGTCGTGAAGCCGATGAGCTGCTGGCTGAACACGTTGATTCGCGATCTACACGGCTATTTCTGGCGACCAACTTAGCGCGTACCGAAGAAGGCGAGTTGGGGCTGCGTATAGGGCTGGATGAGATTCAGCGAGGGTATGACGATATTATTGACTTGCCTGCGGGAGAAGCCCCTTACGAAGGCCCGACGCTCGTGCTTCGCGGCGCCCAGTCGCACTATGTGACGGACGATATGCTGCCTGCCTTGCGTGAGATGATGCCCCAGGCGCGCGTTGTAACGCTTAAAAACGCAGGTCACTGGCTTCACGCAGAGCAGCCTGAGGCGTTTCAGCAAGCCGTTGAGGCCTTTTTGGAACACCATGAGCGCTAGGCTGCTTGAAAACAGTGCCTGCACTTAACAGGTCTTAATGATAAGCCCCCGCTACGAGTTTCTCCTGAGCAATCAGCGCTCCCGGATTAAAGAGTGTAAGGGTCAATGGCCAAACGTGATGTGGGCAGTTCAGCGTCTATTAGCCCTTGCTGTAAAAGATACGTTTCAAACGTTGCATAACGGCGTGCGTTCAAGGTAGCAGGGCTTAATGCGATCCGGCGCAGAATATCCGGCCAAGCGTTGGCATTGGTTGCGTTATCAAGAATGGGGTGAGCACCAATCAGCGTTTCCCAAGCGGACTCCGGATTTTCCACCATCCAGTTGCTGGCTTCTTCTAACGCCACCAAAAAACGCGACCACGTATCGGCTTTTTTGGCTAATGAGTTGCTATTAGCCGCTACAATTAGCCCATCATGGCGAGGAATACCCAGCTCGCTATAGCGCACGGTATGTGTGGCAATGCCGTTTGAGGCTAATTGCTCGGGCAGAAAATGATAAAAGCCGTCAGCAATGGCCTCTACGCTCTCTTCAGTAAACGCATTGACCACATTAAAATGAACGCTTTGAGGTTCTAAAAATGCATCGGTTTGGCGTACGGAGCGCGGCACGAGCTTGGGAACCAGCAAGTTGGCACCTTCTCGCGTGTTGTAGCCATAATGAAGCCCGGCCAGGTGCGTCGCATTTTCCGGTTGAGCGTCGCCAGTGACAATGACGGCGTTAAGCGGCGTTTCAATCAGTGTCGCAATGCGCGTGATGGGAGCATCTTCGTGGGCAAGTAGATGAAGCAATGGCTGGCGCGTTAACGCTAAATCCACTTCTCCCGCCGTCAGCAGTTTTATGGCGATCGCAGGGTCCGCCGGTGTTTGAAGCTCCACTTCCAGCCCCTGTGCGCTAAATAGGTCTCTCGTTTGCGCAATGACCAAGGCCGCATGCTGAGGACTAAGATACCAGTCCAGCATTAAACGCACGCTTTTCAATGGCGGCGGCTCAAGCGGAGCTGGAGGTGTCAGTGCCGTAGTGGGGACTTCATCAACAACATCACTGTCAATGGATGGCCAAAGCATGTCAGGAATCATAATGTCACTTTCAAGAGAAAGCGGTGTCTGATCCTCCTTCGGCGTGTCTTGTTCTGCATAAGCTAATGAATATGCGAAAAATAAACAAAAAATCACCATCAAAAAACGTAAGTGCCTATAACCAGAAAGGCAGCATGACATAATCATAACTCCTGATATCGAGATGGCGGAGTTTATCCCTGACAAACGGTGCGTGACTAGCCTTGAACGTGTTGGTCTGCTGAGTTCGCACAGTAAATTTACCGGTAGCATGCAATAATAGTGTGGCATTGATGTAGAGACGGAGAGACATGGACGGAATTTACACCTTCTTTTTAATTGGTGGTTCTCTAATGGCACTGAGCATTTTGGCGAGCCGACTCTCGTCAATGGTTGGTGTGCCACTTCTGCTCATCTTCCTGGGGCTAGGTATGCTGGCAGGAGAGGAAGGCGTTCTTGGCGTTGCCTTTGACGACTACTCAATGGCGTTCACAATTGGCCACCTCGCGCTTGCCATGATTCTGCTTGATGGCGGTTTACGTACGCGCCTTAAAACGTTCCGGGTAGGTTTTAAGCCGGCACTTTCGCTGGCGACTTTCGGGGTTTTTATCACCAGTGCGGTCGTGGGCATGATCGCTATGTGGGTGTTTGATTTAACGCTGGTGCAAGGGTTATTGGTGGGCGCTATTGTGGGTTCCACCGATGCTGCCGCCGTTTTCTCAATGCTTAGTGGTCGTGGTGTGAACCTCAACGAGCGGGTAGGGGCAACGCTTGAGATCGAATCGGGTACCAACGACCCAATGGCGATTTTTCTGACCTTAATGCTAGTAGAGCTTTTGGTCGGTGATATGGGCGGGGCATTTGAAACCCTGACCTTCTTTGTTTCTCAGTTTGGTATTGGCTTGATTGTCGGCATTGGCGGTGGCTGGCTAAGCGCCAAGCTGCTCCGCTGGCTGGATTTAGCGCCTGGCCTTTATGCCATGCTGGCATTAGCGCTGGGCTTTAGCGTTTTCGGGCTTACCAGTGTGCTGGGAGGCAGTGGCTTTCTGGCGATTTACCTGGCAGGCCTGATGATCGGCAATCAGCCTGGCCGACACCTCAACTTTATTCTTCCCGTGCACGATGGCCTGGCGTGGTTAAGCCAGATTGGCCTTTTCCTGGTGCTGGGGCTTCTGGTAACCCCTAGCCAGCTATGGGATGTCGCGTTGCCCGCAAGCCTGGTTGCGCTGGCGCTTATCTTTATTGCGCGCCCTTTGGCGGTATTAATTACCATTAAGCCATTTTTTAAATTTCGCTGGCGTGAAACCTTTTTTATCGCGTGGGTAGGCTTAAGGGGAGCAGTGCCCATTGTACTGGCCATTTTCCCCGTCATTGGTGGGGTAGAAAATGCGTCGCTCTACTTTAACGTCGCCTTTGCGGTTGTGTTGTTGTCTCTATTGATACAAGGCGGCTCGCTCACGTTGGCAGCCCGATTATTAAAAGTAGAAGTTCCGGTAGGCACAACGCCTAACCGCCGTGGGCCGCTGGGGATTTTGCCAGATAACGATTTTGAGATGTTTGTTTACGTGGTCGAAAACCAGGACCTTGAAGATGTGCCCATCCGGCTGCTGCGCTTCCCATCGGGTGCGTTGATTTCAGCGCTGTTTCGTAATCACACCATGCTGCATCCCAAGGGCAGTACTCGATTGAAATTAGACGATGTCATCTGTGTGATAGGACGCACAGAAGATCTTTCTGCGCTAAACCGCTTATTCAATGGCGACGCTGGCCTCAAGCATGAGCGTGCGTTCTTCGGTACCTTCACGCTAGAGGGCGACGCACTTATGCAGGACGTTGCTCAAGCGTATGGCTTAACGCTAAGCCCGGGTGAGCATAGTATGACCCTCGCCGAGTTCGTCGCACTGCGCGTGGGCGGGCATCCTGTAGTGGGTGATGATGTGGATTGGCATGGTATTCACTGGGTCGTCAGCGAAATGGAAAAAGGCACGATTACCCGTGTAGGCCTGCGATTGTATTAATTGGGCTAGAAGGTGTTGACTTCCAAGGGAATACTGCTATTATACGCACCCATAAGCCGGAGGGATGGCAGAGCGGTTGAATGCACCGGTCTTGAAAACCGGCATAGGTTAATAGCCTATCCAGGGTTCGAATCCCTGTCCCTCCGCCATAACATTGGGGAATCAGCTACTTAGCTGGTTCCCTTTTTTGTTTTCCGATATAAAATCCCCTGAAAATATAACGAGGGGAACGCCTGCCGTTATACTATCCCCGCTAGACCTGCAAGCAATAGACTAAAGGCTAATGCCTAATCATCCTTGAGTGAACAACTATTCGCGCTATGCTAGCCATGGCAGGCTTGATTGAGAGGAGAAGGTGATGACGCGAACAATAGCCGTCAAAGATTCTGACGGGAATGATGATTACGTGGTCATTGAAGAGGCTTCTACTACAGAGTTTTACCTTTCCACTGGCGAAGCGCTAATACTAGAATCGGCTGAGCGATTTACAGACCCGGCCACCAGCCTTTCTTACCATGCAGTAGATGACAAGGATATAGAGTGGCTTCTAAGTTTATAACTGCGCTGACCGTATTGCTCATTGCTCCCTCAATAGCCCTTGCCGACTACGGTAGCGTCACGGTAGACGAAGTGACCAGCGTGATCGACGGCGACACTTTCCGAGCGCAAATTAACGAATGGCCACCGGTCATAGGCGAGCGTATCCCCATTCGTATTGCTGATATTAACGCACCAGAAAGGCGCAGCCGGTGCGATACCGAAGAAGAGAAAGAGCGGGAGAGGGCGCTTGCGGCAGATGCACGCATCTATCTAGTCGAGCGCTTGCGCGGTGCCGATGTGATCGAGCTGCGCAATATTCAGCGGGGCTCATTTTTCCGCGTGATTGCGGAGGTTTGGGTAGACGGGGAGAGTGCAGGGCAGGACATGCTCGAAGCCGGACATGCTGTTCCTTACGTGAAGGGAACCGGCGGGAAAGGTTGGTGTGGACTATAAAGCGACGCTCTGGCGAAAGTCGCTGGAGCGGCGGGGCTGGCGGCGCTTCGGCAACTACACGCTGCCGCGCTGCATGATTGAGTACCACGTCATACATCGGGGAAAACTGTACAGCGGTCGATGTTATACAACGTCATTGCCAGGAGACCGGAGCCAGCCCGGCACTGCTGCTTACGTGATCCAGCGGCGCGATATGATGACGGAAGGGGTGTGGCGGCGCACACGTGATGATGCGCCAGTAGGCCAGATTGTTAGGCCGTTGCCGTATTGAAGTGTGCCGTCCTTGGCAAAAGTGATGCTCCATTCCCCGAAGTCAACATAGCATTATCAGGGAATTAGGCGTGTACGATAATTGCTACAGCTTTGTAAGCCATCTCTTACACAGGAAAAAAAGCGCCCCATCTCTGGAGCGCTTCACTATCTTGTGCCTTCCTGGCTTGTGTCGCTCATCCTGAGCGCGACTTCCGTTTCTTGCAGAGGCCTTCCTGCCACTGACACCTCCCACTGTAGTTGCCATTGAGGCGATATGCGACTTTTGGCTAAACGATATAGAAATATACTTAAATACATGCGGAATAGAGGCACAAAAAACCGCTTACGCGGCGTCGTTGGGGTCGGTCTGTCCCGGCTCGGGTTCCGGTTCATCCGGCTGCTCAGGCTCAGGCATACTCAATCGCAGGTCAATCCAGCGATCATCGGGTATGTCCATCGGTTCGCCAGCTACAAATGTTAGCGTCTCCAAATCAGGCTTGGGTTTAAACGTCCGCACTGTGATCGTGCCGTCGTCTGCTTGCTCAGTCTCAACGAACACCATGCGGTTGCCGTTGATGCATTGCGGGACCTCGACAGTCCAGCCCTCTGTCGCAAAACCTAGCGAGCCGTGAATCGTGTAGACTCCTACGCCGTCATGTGTTGCTGTGACGTCGGGAGCCTCGCTATTTGCTGCGCCCGCGCCTGCGGCGGTGAACTGAGATTCGTCTGCGAGGGCCGGGGTAGCAGTGTTCGCGAGGCGGAAAATGGGCGATGCCGCTTTGATGAAGCCGTTGCTGTCGACGGTGGTATTGCTTGAATCCAAAGCACTGAACCAATTACTCCATGTCACGTTTTTGAATCGAACATGCATAGAACCACTACGTCCGCCGCCTATCACCATCCCATAGCTTGACGATGCCATTGACGCAATGATGGTATCTCCAGAGATCTTACCGGGGAACGCGTTACTGTCAGCCGACCCCAGTCTGTAAAATCCAGATGTCACAATTTGATCAGCGTCGCCGCCGGGCAATAAAACGCCGATGCCACCCAGACCAGACGCCCCCTCCGCCATCAGTGCCCCCGCCCCCGTGACGGCGCGATTCACCACATTAGCAATCTGCAACGCCTGCTGTAATGCACTGAGGTTCCCAATCGGCGCTTCTGACAGGCTTTCAATAAACGCCAGCGCTCCCAATTCTCCGCTTTCAGCTACGTCAACAAGGCCGCGATAAGTGAGCGCCAAGTCCTGCGCCTGTTGCTGCCATTGGCGCATATCTTCGTTGAACTGTTCCCAATTGTCTGGTGTTGCCATTAGATAGCCCTCAGTTGCTGGTAGATGATGTGCATTTGTGAAGCGGTTTCAGCGGCGCGAATGTCTGCCTTGGCTTTCACGCGCTTGATCTCAATCACTTGCCATTCGCGTTCTGTTTCCGCTTCAGCGGCTTTAACGCGCTCGCATAGCTCTGCTTCGGTGACACAAAGCGTTTCGGCTTCCGCACTTAACCACGGGCCACCACCTGCGCTTGCTTCCTGCGCTTTGCGTTGGTGTATCGCGGTTTGCACGGGGTCTACGCGCCGCTTTTCCGATGCCCAGAAATCACAAAGGCCCAAATAATGGGCCTCTGCGTCTTCACGGGATTGAAATGTGTGAGCGTTAAGTGTCGTCAACGGTGACCTCCAGCGTTTCGTTCAAGTATTCGACAAGGCCGGAAAGTTCAATGCGGTACGTGCCGGGCACATCGAACGTAATAACAAGCGGCTCGCTATCTGTAATGGCGCGCTGTCCGTTAGCCTCGACAGCGAGCCCACTAGGCAGGTCGGTTAGCGTTACTGTTAATCCAGAATTGTCCACTTCGTAAGCAAGAGGCTGCTTGTCTTTTATCTCGCGCGTTTCGACATCGACGTAATGCGTCACGTCGATAACATCGGCACCGTCTTCGATCTCGATATAAAGGTTTACTCCTGTTATGACGCTCAGGATTGCGCCGTCCCGGCGAGCAAAAGCGTACGTGTACTGATGCTGAGCATTTCCTTTCATAATCACCTCTTGGTGCTTTGCACCATAAAATAGCGGTTTGATATGTAGAGGCCTCCAAATCCGTGAACAGAGAAGTGGGCCACCCCATTGACGCGCCCTCCGGGTGCTAGCAGCGTGAACGCACCCTCACTCCTCACGTCTGATCTTGCGATAACAGATCCATTGCGGCGGATCTCGCAGCGCGAATTTAACTCGCTGGTAACGTTACAGCAGAACGTGACGACACAGTCGCCTCCCTCCGGGTCGAAATGCACGGAAAGAGCTTCGGCACCGTTTGTCACCTGTATCACGCCAGAAGCGGTCACTGTTGCCGCAACAGTGACGGCGCGGCCTCGGATTTTTAATGTGTCGACGGCCAGGTCTTGTATTTTCCCTGTACTGACTGAGAGGTCGCGAATTTTTGATGTGTCCACGGCCTCGTTTTCTATCTGTGCATTGGTGATCAAAACGTTTTCTATCTGGCCCCACTGAACACGCAGCTGCTCAACGGCAATGAAAGCAGCCTGCAAGCGATCATCTTCGAAAACGAGGCTGCCAGTTGAGCTACGCAACTTCGACATTGTCAGCGTGTCGATAAACGCTTCCGGCATGATCACGCGGCCATCGGACACAACAAACGCCGTCACAAGCTCGCCGCTAATCTCGTTGAAGATCGCAAACTTGTCAGCCACGCCAATGATCTGCGCCTCTTCACCCTGCACTTGAATGCCGAGAACGCCGCGCACGCCGTTGACGTTGATAGTTGTTACCGCCTGAGCGACAGCGCCTGTTTCAGGGTCATAAACTGCCGAGACTTCCTGCTGTACCTCTGCAAATTCGCCTTCAACCTCTGCTCGGAAGGTGCTCAATTCGCCCGCCGTTGCGCTCTGATCATCAGCGAGGGCGATGAGGCGGTTGTCGACAGATGCTGCGCTGTCGTCAAAGTCGCTGCGTAACGATTCGAGCGATTGCGTGATCGACTGCGTAGTGGTGACCAGCGCCGTTAACTGCTGCTCTACTGCGGCAGAGTTATCGTCAAAGTCGCTACGTAGCGTTGATAGCTGCTCGGTTAATGCCTGCGTCGCGTCAGACAGCGACGTGATACGCTCTTCGAACGACGAGCTGGCGTCATTAAACGTTGTCTCCAGCGTTGTAATGAGCGTTGCAAGCGCACGGTCTTCATCGACACGCACAGTGCGCTCGACATCAATAGCTGCTGCGCCTAACGTGTTGCGAACCTGTAGAGCTGCGTTGATAGTGGCCTGCGCCAACTGATTAATTACCAGCGTTTGCTGCGTCTCTTCGATCTGTGCTGACATATCGCCGAGCTGCGACGTAAGCGACTCGACTGTTTGCACAATAGATTCAGTTTGAGATGCCAGCGCCGATATTTGCTGTTCAAACGCTGCCGTTGCATCGTCAAACTCAGCGCGTAGCCCGGTATATAGCTCTGACAGGGCGTCAGTCGTTGTGGCGAGCGCGGTCAGTCGTTGCGTTAGCGTCGCGACGGACTCACCCAGCTCCGCTTGCAGTGTGATGATTTGCTGTGCGAGCGCTTGGTCTTCTGCAATGCGCACAGTGCGCTCAACATCGACTGAGGCGTTAGCGCCGCTGATGCGAGCTGACAGCGCCGCACGCTGCACCTGCTCTTCTAAAATAACCAGATCAATACTGTTCAGCGCGTTTTGTGCACGCTGCAAAGCATCATCTGCCTGCTGCTGGGCGGCCTCCGATTTTGCGTCTGCACCATTTGCGGCATCTAACGCTTCCTGCGCTTCTTGCAGGGCGGTAGAAGCATCCGCTAGTGCGCTGTTGGCTGCATCCGTTGCCGCATCAACATCAGTGCGAACGCCCTCGATAGCGGTGTCTAGATTGCCGATGTCATTTTCAAATTGATCGACGATCCCGCCGGGTTTGCGCAGGCCTTCTTCGACGCGCTCGATTTCTTCCTGAAAGTCGTTGGTCGTCTCGACGTCAACGCGCAAGAACCCGCTTGAGCCGTAGGCGTTCACGCTCTGCACGTAATAGTAGTAGCGCGTAGCAGGGGATAGGCCGGTGTGCGTAAACGTCAGGCCTTCGCCAAGATACGTGGACTGCGGCTGCGTTGCACCTTCGCTTTGCGTGACGTAGTAGCGGTAGTAGCCGCCGCTAAGAGAGGCGCCGGGTGGTAGCTGGGGAATCAGCGTCACTTCACGGTTGCCGCGTGTGAATATCACGCGCTCGGGCGTAGCAGGGGCCAGCACAGTAAAGTTGATCGATGCTGGGCCGCTCAAGCCCAAACGACCACGCGCACGCACTTCGGCTGTGTATTGGCCAGCTTCAAGGCCGCCGATTTCACAGCGTTCCACGCCTGCGGGCACTTGGGCAGACTGAACCGCGAGCCCATCGCGCTTGATGACCACGTTGTAGTGCAGGGCGGCGTCTACGGGATTCCAGAGCAAGACGCCTTGGATCACTTCACCAACCGTCTGGATGACGTATTGAAGGCCCGTTGGGGAGCCGATGCCGCCTGTCGGTAGATTGATAAAAGAACCGGGGTCGAACGCCTGACCAGCGGCGTCGTCATAGATGTCGGCATGCTCTTGAGAGAGCGTGACCACGCAACCGTTTTCACCGTTAAAATCCCAGTCATCTACGCGGAACTCGCCAACTATATTGAGCGTAGGAAGATTGACCTGAACGACACGGCCGGGACGGCATGCGTAGCCACGAAAGTTAAGCGGCAGCTCAAGAACGCCGCCTGCGCGCTTACGGCGCAGAGCGATATTGGCGAGCCGCTGCGCCTGGTAGGGGCTGCTGACATAACGCAGGTCGAGCGATTCTTCTATCTGCTCGCCATCCTCCTCGACCCACTCGGCAATACTGACGGCAGGGTAGTCAGTTTCTGTCCAGCGCTGCTCAGGCGATATGAATTTTCCGCGCATGGTATTGACGGCGTTTGCACGCGACACCTCGGTTTGGCCCTTAACAGTGCCAACCACCATATCTTCGTCAATAACCAGCTCATAAGGACCATAATAGGCGCCAACCTGTAGGCCAAACTTTCCGCCTACGCGAATTAGCGAGCCAGCGCATGCCGCCTCTAAGTCGGCTAAAATACGGTCTTTTCGCTCATCCGCCTTAAAGCCACCACTGACCGTATAACGGCGCTCAGTGCTGCCGTCAGGGTTAGTAATGATCTCGTCGCAAACGTTGGCCGCATCAATAAATGAATCCCACAGGATTTCATCATCAGGCACGCCCAAGCGGTTGCGCACATACCACAATATGATCAGTGCCGCGTTATCGGTATAGCCATAGGCTTCGCTGCGCGGATCGTAAATATCGTTACGCGCACGGTACTCAAACAGCAGGTTAGGGATGCCAGCGGCGAAATATTCGGGGTCGTATTTCAGCGTAACGCGCACCCACGTCAGGCCGCGACCTATCTGGGTCTCCTGCCAGTCTGGCGAATGCTCCAGCATGTAGCCATTGGGCTCCGTAGCGCCGCTAATCACCTCGTACTCAATCCGGTCTCCAGCGCTATCGATGGTCTCTTGATCCACATAAATCTGATCAATGCCCTCGATAGTGCCTTCGGTGAGCACGTACGCCAGATAGAGGCGTTCTCCCTCATCCTGCTCGCCGGGCTCCTCTTGGGCCCATGCGAGCAAAGCACCCGTTCCGGCACGGCCAAATACATAATGCGCGGGCTCTTTTGAGCTGCGCACAATCTGCTTTAATTCGGATTGCTCCAGCTGTCCTGCATCGGGTGTTTTGACAAAGCTCTGGGCGAGCATGCCCGCGCCGATGGCGACAAGCCAAGGCTGCCCAAAATATGCCCCGACGGCAATCGCCGCGACGCCTGCAACCTGTTTGACGGCCTTACTCATTAGTGACGCTCCAGCAGATCAGCGGCTCAGCGCGCACGCGGTGCACGCCGCTTTCAGTGACAGCCCAAATCGCATTGGCCCAAACAACACCGACACAGCGCCCAAAATCGCTATCGAACAGCACCACATCGCCACGCTGGGCCATTTTTACGGGAACGCGCTCAAAGCAGGCGTCCCACGCAGCCTCAAGCGAGCCGTGCGTATTGCTCAGCACTCGTTTAGCGCCCATCTCGGAGGTGTAGCGGCCGCGATACTCTGCTGCCGGGTCGATGCCACAGATAGCAACGCAGCAGTCGGCAGCAAACAGGCAGCAGTCAAATTCGCCCCATGAAAAAGGCCGCTCGGAGGCGGCCTTGATGGTGGCGTGCAGCTGGGTAGTCCAATCTCGATAGCGCATTGAGTTACCTGTACGTGAAATTTGGCGCGTCTCGTTTTGCGCCCCAGTAAATAGGCCAATCGGATATCTGGGCCACGGCATAAAAGAACCTGTCATCGTCGTGGCGGGAACGCTGGTTTTCATCCGTCCAGCGCTCTGTGCCGGGACGCTGCCAGTCCACCATTCGGTCAGTCAGTACTACGCTGATAGTGTTATCGCCCGCATTGCCCGCATATCCCATTACCGGCGCATCCATGGTACCGCTAAACAAAATATCGGCTGCGTAGTTACCAACATCATCGTAGGCGACTAGCATCAATCGGCCCGCGCGACCGCGACACCTATCCTGTAGCGTGTCGCGAACGGTCTCGGGATCAAGCCCTGAGAGGGTTAACGTAACCGACATGGGTGAAGAGCTGTTTAGCTGCTCAGCCACGCTCTCTACGTTGCCGAAGTTTCCGACGCCGTCGTATGTTTGGCCGTTTATTACTAGCGGCCCGGTGCCAGAATGGAATCGTGCCATGCCGTTCTTAAAGTCCAGCTCACCCGCGTACGCAATACGCACAGTCGGCTTGGACAAAAGGTCGACAACGGAATCTGAAAAAGGAAACACGTTCATTAAAACGCCTCCCGGCATGAGAGCGACGCGCTCGCAATAACGCCCTGGTAGTCAGAGTTTGCGCCATTCTCGGTTAGCCGCATGACGGCGTAGGGGTTGCGGTAGTTGATGGCAGCCCCGTCAGCAGGAGGGACGCGCAGCCAGGGGGCCAAGAGGATGGTTGCGCGGCCCTGAGTGTTGCTAACAACGTTATCAAGCACCTCAAGCAGCTGGTCACCTACAGTGATGTAGTCGCCACGGCGCAACACTGTCGTGCCTGCGCTCCAGCCTCGCGTTACCAGCTGCCCGCCCGCTTGATTAGGGCCATCTACGACCCCGTTGCCCGCCGCTGGAGCAGGGCGCCGATTCCACGGATAGAGCCGAAACGTGCCCATCATGCCGTGCAGAGAATGGATGAACGAGGACATAAGCCGCGCCTGCTGCTGGTCGAGGAGGGGTAAGTCAATACTGCACTCCCAGTACCCGCCGGGGTGACCTACGACCTGCTGAGAGTTGGTGAAGGGCGATGTGAACGCAAAGTTATTGGAAATGATATTCCAGCTCATTGAGTTGGGTGTCACCTCGTTAGGCCATTCAGACATTTAGCGTTCTCCGTAGTGGGCCGTTGCGCTCAAAGTCGCGCTGCGTTTGTCGCAAGGCCTCCTCAGCCCCCAGCCGCGCTTGGCGCCTCGTTTCAGCAGGGTCAGACGATCCTCGGGCATCAACGTTGACATGGTAGGTGTTGGTGGTTGAATTGCCGCCGCGCCCCTGTCGATCCGTGCGATCCAGATATTTATCAAGGCGGTCAGCCTGCGGATTACTTAAAACACGCTCCCCTTTATCAAGCAGCCAGGTGCCTTCTTTGGGGATAGCTCCAATACCGTCGTGCGCCATGCCCGTTAAAGCGGATGCAGATACCGCCGCGGCTAACGGTTCGGTAGCGGCCATTGCAGCCATCATTGCAGCGGGCGCCGCAGCTGGGCCTACAATCGGGATTGCGGCAGTGGAGGAGTAGGCGTTAATTCCCGCCTGGAACACTCCCGCTTGTGCATTTGCCGTCAGCGCCGTCGCCGCGCCCGCTTGCGTGGTTTTTCCTACGGCTAACTGCACCGCTTGATACGCCAGCCATTGACCGGCCATCTGACCAAGCGCGTTCACGGTGGAGCGCGCGATACCCTCTGTCATGCCTCTTAGCGCATCACCTGCGCTCTCGCTGTCAAACACCATTGACTCGAACGCATTGCCAAAACTGCGCTGGAAATTCTCGGCAACGTTCGCAGAAAGCTGATCAAAGTCAGTGAGGGCGACTTCGGCACTTTCGAGCCACTTGGCCCAGTAGTCGTCCTCGCCCTGACTGGCAAGTGGATCAGTAGGCGAGCCCACATCACCCCGCGCACCAATCTCTGAGCCAAAGCCTTGCCCGTAAGCGGCGCTAGCTGTCTGCGTGCTTCGCTGTGCCGCCTCAAGCTTGCCTAGCGCATCGAGATAGCGCATGACGCCGATTTCGCCCTTGGCTAAAGCCAGCGTTAGAAGCTCCTGCTCTTCGCGATAGGTGCGCTGCGAAGCCTCTAGGGGATATAGGCGGTCGGTGAGGGATTGCAGGCGGTCGGTGAAGCGTTTGGCTTCGTTCTCCGCTTCCCTTAAGGCGGTAGCCGCATCGCGGTTAGCCGCGGTATTGGTCTGCGTGATAGTGGTGGTGCGCTGAATGGCAGCAGCACGCTCGTTGATCGCCCTGAGAGCGTTTGCCACATATGCCGCACCAGCACCGCCCGCATCAGCAACGGTCAGCGCAGACGTTAGCGCCACGGCGGACAGCTCTGTTTGTACGCCTTTCAGTAGGTTGGTCAGCGTCTCCATGTTGAGAAGCTGGGCCTGAACCATGGCTTCGGCCTCGGCAAAGCGGCGTGCGCGATCAAGATGCGCTTGGGCCTCAACGCTATTGCCTTGCTCGACTGCCTGTCGGTAATCCTCCAAAGCATTCGTTTGCCCCGCTACTGCGCCTGCCATTTCAGCATATATGCCCGTAAAACCCTGCTGCTGGGCGGCGTACGACGCTGCTTGTGCCGCAGTCATGCCCAGTACATCACGAGCGCCGCGTAGCTTGCTGATGTAGTCGTCCCAGCCTTCGCCGCCAGTTCCTAGCGTGTAGTTGAGGGCGTCAAATTCTCGGTTTGTGCCGCCTGCCGCTTTCCCGGTATCAAACAGCCATTGTGTGAGAGGGCGGAAGATGCTGGCACCAGTGATTTGAGACTTCTGAAAGTCTTCCCACGCCTGCTTGTATCTATTAACCCCTTCCTCTGCCGCTTCGAGAACGCGAAGCTGTTCTTGAAGCTCAGCTTGTAGGCGCACTATCTGGCTGGAAGCAGCGCCTCCGCGACCTTGGTACATGACGCTTTCTCGGCTGGCCTGATCCTGCAAATCCTCAATTTGATTCTGGAGTCTTTCGGCCTCCGCTCTTGCGTCTGCCATGTTGTTGTAAAGTTCGCGCCATTGATTCTCGTACTGCGCCCGCGTAAGTCCTTCGATGCTCCCCGTGAGTTGGTCAACTTCTTCTCTGGTTTCGCGAGCGGCGGCGGATGCAAACCCCAAGGAGTCGCGGAAATAGTAGGCGGCGGCACCGGCCATGACGATGACACCGGCAGGGCCGCCAGCCAAGGCGAGCGCGCTTCCCAGCAGCCCCGCAGCAGCCGCTCCGCGAGACATTGCTGCTGCCTCGGCATTTACTGACGTCGTATGCGCACCTGCCGCCGTAGCAGCTTGTCCGCGCGCGCGACTCAAGTTGTCCAGCGCGAATGCGTGCGCTGCCGTTCCTCGTGTGGCCTGCTCTTCTAGGCGGGCAGTGCTCAGGAACGCCATGGCGGCCTGCTTTTCGGCGCCAGTACGGCGCACGGTTGCTTGTGCTGAAGCGATTTCTGCTTTCGCGCTTGCTCTACTGGCTGCCGTACGCTTCGCCATGTCGGCCGCGCTACTGGCGAGAGCGCCGGAATAACGTCCAGCCAAGACCACAGCAGTGGCCGTTAGCACATCCTGCATCTCATCAATGATGCGTGATGCGCCGCCTATTTCGTTTACCCATTCACTGGTAGATTGCAGGCCGGAAGTTATCGACGGCACAAATTCAGCGGTTAGCTGGCGGGCGACGCCTGTACTTACCTGTCGCAGCCGCTCCATTTCGTCGTTGTATTCCGCCATTGAATTGGCGGTTTCTTGGCTGATGGTCAGGCCGAGCCGGTCGGCCTCATCGCGCATTTGGCGGATGGCGTCTGTGCCCTGGCTGGTGATTTGAAGCAGGGATACGCCCTCGGTATCCCAAATCTTCATTGCCATCGCCGTTCTATCAGCGGCATTCTCGACGCCGTTCATAGCCTCTGCGATAAGCTCGAACTGTTCCTCTGGGGCTAGGTTATTCAGCTCTTGAGCGCTCAGATTAAGTGCCTGCAAGGCATCCTTGGCGGCTCCCGTTCCTTGGGCAGCCTCTGATATGCGTCGTGTTTGGCGCTGCCACGCTGTCGTCAGCTGATTGAATTGAACGCCTGACAAGCTCGCAACGTGGTTGTATTGGCTAAGAGCCTCAACGCTCGCGCCAATGCGCAGGTTGGTTTTTTGAAGCTGGTCAGCGTAGTCAATTTGCGACTTGAGAGTACGCCCAGCAAACATGCCAGCCAGAACTCCGGCAATAGGAGCAGCCGCTGCGCGAAGGAGCTTTAGCTCCCCTGAAAATCCCGCCATTCGCCTTGTAGCTTGATCTCCGCGCCTATCAACGCCATCTAATCGGCTCTCTAGTTCGCGCAGTCGTCGCTCACCTGTGGCGGAATCGATAATAATTTCCAGCCGACTGGATGCCGCGTAAGCCATGTCTTTTCTCCAGGCAAAAACCGCTTATTAGCGGGCATAAAAAAACCGCCTCAAGGGCGGTTAGCTTTCTTCTAACTTGATGGCTGCGAGCAAACTACCCGCGCAACATGTTCATGGTTTCTTTACATATCGTATCGAAGTTCTTTTTATGGCGGTGATTGCCAGCAAGATTTCCTCCTACTTTAAGGCTGGACTCCATAAACATCCTGCTAGACCCATCCTTATCATCCTCTATCCGAAGAGCCATATTTTCACCCCAAGAGAAAAGAGACATACCTGTGGATAGAGTGATTCTAAGTAAGTCTTTGTCTGCATCTTTAACATTCCAGCCTGCTTGATTAGATGCTTTAACTGCTGCTTCAAAGACTTCCTCAGCGGGGTATTTAAAAACCTGTTGTGCTGCTTCTGACATATCACTTTCCCCCTAATCCTTGATCTTAGCTTGAGCTTTTGGCAGGCGGGCATATAAACGCTTCGATACCAGCCTCTTGGTGACGTTGCACGTCATCTCACTTTCAAATAAATCCTAGTATGGAATTTCATCATCAAAGTCGTATTGAGGATTATTTGGGTTGGTGATTTTTCGGCTCTTTATCTCTTCTTCTGATAGGCCTTGCTCAACAAGACTAAACGCCTTTATGGAAGGGGCGTGGCGATGCTTTTGAACATGATCTAGAAGTTGCTCCCAATATTCCTGAAGCATAGGACAATCAATAAATTCTTTTTTCAGACTAACGGGTTGCCCCATGCTTGGCAAAAGCCATAAGTCTGGAGAGGCCTTGATCGTTTCCCATATCCGCATCTCTTCATAATCAAGCAGCGATGCCTTGTTCAATGCCAGTGAAATAAGCCTCATCGCCTCGTCTGTTGACCATAGCACATCAATCATATCGCGGAACGATGGGCCATCGTAGCCGCCCGATAGATCAAACTTCTCTTGTTCCGCCGCCCGCTCAAGCGCCCACTCAACCACTCCTGTGATCGTGCGCTTCTGCTCCCTGGCTAGCAGGTCGATCAGGTACTTGGTTTTGGGGTCCAGCCTCAACGAGACATTAACGCTGCTCGAAGCTCTGGGCTTGGGCTTTTTGTCGACCATGTGAGGCTCCAAAAAAAACGAGTCTCATCAAGTTTTTATCATTAATGCTATGGCGTCAATACGGCGCACATAACTTGCTGTGCCGCAAGTTGCTTGCAACGCGTCAATATACGTCATAGACTGAACTTGCATTCGCCAACAGGAGGCACTTATGAGCACTACTAGTCGAAAGAAATATTTCAACGTCCGCATAGAGTCAGGCAGAGGTGAGCGTATTGATGAATGGGCTAAATCTTCGCGACGCAGCTTTTCTCAAGAGGTCTTGCTTCTGATTGACCAGGGGATCGCGTGGAGGAATGAGCACGGAAACAAAATACCCACCCCAAAATGAAGAAACCCCAGCGATGTAGGGTCGCCAGGGCTTCGAATGTAGATCCAACCACCAGAAGGAAAGACCACATGAGCAATTCTATGGTAATCAGCGGCAACAACCAAGCCACTATGAGCAGTCGTGAAATTTCCGAACTCTCCGGTAAGCGACATGATGCAGTGCTGCGGGACATTCGCCGGATGTTCGATAAGCTGGAAGAAGATGCCCACACTTTTGTGGGGACTTACATCGACTCTCTTGGGCGCGAGCAATCCGAGTACCTTTTGCCGCGCCGAGAGTGTGAAATCCTTGTTACCGGTTATGACGTTAAGCGCCGCGCCGCTGTTATTGATCGTTGGTTCGACCTAGAGAGCGGAAATAAGGCTCCGGTTCGCACTGTCGCCGCTAACGACCCACTCGACCAAGCCGAGAAGCTATGCGGCATGCTCAACCTGACCGGATCAAGCAAGCTGGTGGCAGTGGGCCGTTTCGTTCGATCCAGTATGCCTCACCTCGTTCCGCTGCTTCCAGATTACGCGATAGATGCGCCCGCCGTAGCAGGCAGCGCAGCATCCAGCCTAGCCACTGAATCAGCTACAGCGTTACTTAGTAAGTGTGATGCTGGCATGTGCGCTGCACGATTCAACCGCTTGTGCGAAGCCGCAGGCATCCTTGAGAAGAAGTCCCGCAAGAAGAAAACCGGAGGTATGAAGTCTTTCTGGTGCGTTACCGAGAAAGGCTTGGATTACGGCAAGAACGTGACCTCTGAACACTCACCACTGGAAACTCAACCGCATTGGTACTGCGATCATTTCGACGCACTGTTAGCTCTGGTTGAGCAGGAGAAAGCAGCATGATTCACATTAACCGTGAAACGGCCATGATTGCAGATTGGATTAACCAAGATACCCCATGGGCCAGCCGTATCGACGACGCTAGCAGCGCTAATGGTGACTTGGCAGCGCTGGGCAACACCATCAAGGGTGAGTTTATAGATTCGCTAAAAGGCGTTAAGCCGACATTCTACCGCGACTACATTCTCGCCTCTCTTGATCGAGTGGACTGGGCGGCGGTTGCTGCAACCCATGTTGCTCAAGGTAATGATGAGCAACCCTAAACTCTAAGCATTAAAAAGCCCTCTCGGTGCACTAACACCTTGAGGGCTCCAGATACCTTCCGTCACAAGGAAAGATCAATGATTCATTCTAACACCAATTCGCCGGTTGACAACCGCTTAGCGTGCGCCCTCATAGATCAAGCCGAAGCCCTCGATGCCATTTCCCAGCTAATTAGCTCGGGTCTATAGCAGGGTGATATCAAGCTAAGCGCATCGGCCACCCTGTGCCAGCGGGATATAACGCTTTACGCTGCCGCGATTCGAGCTGTGGCGTCTAACATTGACCGGCCCAATTGCAGTCTTAGCGAGATATCCCTTAGCAAGCCCGTTCGCCAAGCGCTTTTCATCCAATTAAGAAGGCCTGTAAGGCAGCTGGATGTTGGTGAGCTGCTAGAGGACTTCGTCTCTTGTGGCATTGATCTGCTAGCGACCTGTATTGACTGCATGAGCGGGACTGATGACGGCAGCCGATGCCTAATGCAAGCCTGCCTCTGGATGCGGGAGACGCTAGCCAGCTTCAATGAGGTGTTCGACGAGGCGATTGCGTACTGGCAAGGGATTGATTGCAAGGAGTTAGCCGCATGAAGTTCATCACCCTAGAGCTTAAATTCCTCAGCAACCTCTACTTCAAGCCCCGCTTCGGCGGGGTTTTTCATCTGTTCGCATGACACGAACGGTTGCGCTTGGTTAAAGGCCTATAATGCAAAGCCCCGCCTCATCC
The DNA here is from genome assembly GCF_052379685.1 of Halomonas sp. 111. Taxonomy (NCBI): domain Bacteria; kingdom Pseudomonadati; phylum Pseudomonadota; class Gammaproteobacteria; order Oceanospirillales; family Halomonadaceae; genus Halomonas; species Halomonas sp. 111. The sequence continues at coordinate 179,404 of NZ_JBQSYV010000002.1, read as the reverse complement.
TTCCCCCTTGTTGTCATAAATTATCCTAATCATCTTTGTTGGATAATTTTTTTAGAAATTCTGATTTTCTTTTTCGGTCGGTTTCTCTGTTGCTAATGTCGGCTATGAAAGAAGAGACCTTATGCGAATCAGAGAAAAACATCCCCATTAAAAACAAACTAATACCAAATAGAGCGCCGATAATGGAGAACGCTATTCTGAAGACCTCGATATCTGAGGAGAAAAATGCCAGCACCTGTATTGAAAAAATAGCTGATAATACATTGAAAATCATAGCGAACCAGGCATTCCTCACTTTTCGAGAAACCCTGATACTGATACGGCGCTTCTCATTATTGCTGAGCCCCTCCAGCGTCTTCATTTCATAGTATTTATTTTTAACGGCATAGATATACACCAAAGGAGCCAAGAAGACGCTTGCCATTATCCAAGGAGTGCCGAACTCGGCATCATTGGGAACCAAGGAAATAGACATTTTAAAAGCTATATAACCCATTCCCGCACAGAGAACTAACCCGAGTGGTCCAAAAAAAGTAACCTTTCGGTCATGCTTGCTCATATCCGAACGCCCTCAAGCAAACTCTCAAATAAGAGGATCGTTGCCATCAGAGAGGTCAATTTCCCCATCTGAAACCTTGTCTCTCAGCCACTTAAACATGTTGTCATAAAGGAGGTTCTCATCGAGAACCCCGTCATAATAAATAAAGTCAACATTCCCTGAAAGGCGAAGCTCACCCCCTTTTATATCTCCTCCTCCATTGAGCATTATAGTTACATCTGCTGAGTCGGTGTGCCTTAAAGATGTAGCTATGCTGTCAAGGACTTTTTGCCCTTCTTTGCTTGTTTTTCTTGAGTAAGTGACCTCTAGTTTTACTTTTAGGTTTGCGTCGTCAAGCTCTTCGCTAAACTCTTGCTGATCCAGCCATTTCTCCCCCATTAACCCCTTCAGCACATCAAACCCCATTCCTTTCGGAGTGAATTTTACGCTTCTAGCCATGGACCCGCCTGAGCTATCTATATCCAAAGGCACTCCCTCCCCAGTAAGAACCGGTGCGCCAAGTAAAATCTTTTTAGCAGATCGAGACTCGAGCTTTTTTATAGTCTTCTCTAGGGGCTTGTCACTCAAAATAACTGCCGAATCCTTGCCTATAACTTGCGCTTTATCAGATAGGAACCATTGCAGGTGAGCTTCTAGCTCTCTGGAGGTAAGAGATCTGGATTGAACCACTGCTAGGTGGTTGCCTATAACCGAAAAATATAAGAAAGAATCAACAAATTCTCTTATCTTCTTGTCTTCACTGCCATGACTTTGACCGCCTTCGGACTCAAGCCGAATCTTATCGGTCGTCAGAGCGTCTATTGAGTAGTGCTCGACTGAATCATCTAGCGTTAATAGCCCTTGAGGCTTGCCGGGCTCGAACATAAGCATCTGGCCATAAAACATTCTTTCTCGGTCTTTAATTTCATTAATGAGCCTTCTAACATTGCTGCTTTCGCTCAGAGCTTCCATTCTTGCCTTGGCAAAATGAGTTGATGAGCCCTTGTCAAAAACTTTTTGCAAAAGTGTCTGTAAATCGTGTTTTTCTCCGTGTATGGAGACGTGCTTATAATAAATCGTTTTGCGCTGCTGCTTCTTCTGCATTCCCATTCCCCTTGTAAACAATTATGGTCGCACACCTCTACGGGCGCTCTAACCGATCTTAGCTTTAAAGGGGAGGGCGGCGCTAGCTTGGTGGCGGATTATCCGTGCCTGTCTAGCATTGGCAGAGACATTTGAAGCTGGTCTCGCCAATATTCGGCCCGCGCCTCCAGCGCTGGCTTCTGCCAACGATGCGCGGCAAGTTCGCGTCCGGCCATGCTGCCTTTGGCAATCTGGTCGTCTAACTGCTGACAGGCTTGTTCATACCGCTGGAGAGCGCTGATGTCGCCGCGAAGCAGTGCGTCTATTTGCAGATCGCACCATACGGCAAACTCTGCATCTATCCAGCGTGCAAATACTACCGCCAGTTTTGGATGCAACCAGGTGCCGCCTGAACGTCCGCGAGAGGTCTTTATTAAATTGCGGGATTCTCCCGCATTTAAAGCTTTGGTCAGAGCATCCATGTAACGTTTTGTCTCGGGCAATCGCAGCCATTCATTGGGTAGCTTGCCGTTCTTTTTGGCAATGTCAGTTGCATTGATCCAGCCATCAACATTGAAGCGAACGACCTGATCTTGATAAGGGAAGGGGATTACGTTTTTCATGGGGTGGCACCTCAATAGAAACGAGCCTCGGTTGCCCAGAAACAACGGCCCCAGAGATAGCCGCAGCTCTCCCGAAGCACGTTTCTGTTGAGACTCTGGATTGATTGCGCCGGGCATGGCGCATAAAAAAGCCGCCTCAGTGGGCGGCCGGGTTCTTGCTGCTTTTCTGTCCGTCTTTCCATTTGATCCAGCAGTCATCCATCGCGCATACCACGGCTACCGCCTCCTCGGGGTCGGCGGGAAGTTCTAGGGCGTCAATAAGCGCGATGATTTTCAGTGGGTCTAGCTGGAGAGGGATGCCGTGGGTGTGCGGTCTGCTGCGAGTGGCGAGGTGAAAGGTGTTGATCCAGAACTGGGTTCGCTCGTCGGCTTCCGGGCGCTTAACCTGGCTGCCGAAGCGCGCATTCAGGGCAGTGGCCGCCGCCGTTTTTCCTGACCACTTCAGGTCGTGATCAAGAACGGCTACGGCTTTTTTTTCTGCTTCTCGGTATATTCATTTTCAAAGCGCGTCATCTGCCGCGCCTTTCTGCGCACTGCCTCGAATAAGGGGTCGTCGTTTAGAAGTAGTACCGTAGCGTTCTCAATTGAGTAGGGGATTGCTTGCTCATCCAGCTCCATTCCCTCCCAGTCCCGAAGCACACCTTCAGCCCACTCTTGCGCCGTGCCTCGCAGGCGCTCCATGATCGGGATATCGCCATCGGGGTATTTCTCCTGCTGCTCTTTGGCAATGCGCTCACTGGCCTGTAGGTGGGCCGGGTTCCCGCTCTTAGCGATTTTGAAGCGACCCCCTTTGATATCCTCCCATTTGCCATCAGTCATCTTGGATTCGTCAAAACGTTTGAATTGATAAGCCATTTTCTAATCCTCTCCGCTCCGCAATAAAAAGGGCGACTCAGGCGCGGATATTCCCTGAGTCGCCTAAAGGGTTAAGCTGCGCTTTCTTCGTCTTCCTGTGGCTCTGGAATCACGAGCGACGATGTTGAGGCTTGCGCCTCCGCATCTACTGGCGTCCGCGTGAAGCGAACCGAGTAGCCTGCCTCAATGCTCTTGCGATACTGGGCGTCGAGCGTGGCTGTTACTGGATCACTGCCGGATGGCGTGGGTAGCTCGCCATTCAAGAACGTTTTGGACGTTTCGATGCGGTAGGTGGTTGTGCCATCACTCATCGAGAAGTCGGTGGTAATCGGCACGCGGGTTAGCGTGTGCTGCCAGAGGTCGAAGCCATCAGCAGTGAACGCAAACTCGATGTTGCCGGTGGCGTTTAGGTCGCCAATGACCTGACGGCCTGCGGTCACTCGACCGATACACATCTGAGCGGAGTAGCTGTTATCCAAGCTGATGGAGTAGGTGGAAATGCAGGTACCATCGAGCACGGCGCCATCAATCAGCACGTCACCACCGTTAACCGCTGCTGTCATTACCGGGGTAGTGGTCGGGTCGTTGAACGTATCGCCGCTCGGGTCGTAAGTGCCTTCGTAGCCGGTGCCCACAAAATCAATAGATCCGGTGATGCGAGCGCCTGCTTCAACCGTTAGGCCCAGCACGGACACGCGCATGCCTTTCATTAGCACGTGCTTGTTGATTCGCTGATAACTGACCAAAACCTCAAAGGCCTTGTCTTGCAGGCCGCCAGCGACGACTTGGCCGGTTTCTGCATCCCAATCGTTGGCACAAGCGGCAGCGATGAAGTCATCGAAGGTCTGAGCCGAGAAGTTGAAGCTTATGGTCCCGCCAACCTCAGCCGAAAGCAGCACTTCATCGGTCTCTTCGCGCTGCCCTAGCTGCTCGCCAGCGCCTTCTGTGCTTGGCGTAATAGTTGGGCCGCCGTCGGTGCGGCGGAAGATGTTCCACGGGCCGCCTGAGCCGTCCTCACGGTAGGCAATACGAATAGTTGAACCTGAATCTTGCATGGGTCACCTCTGGGCAATAAAAAACCCACTCAGAGGTGGGTTGTGTGGGGTTTCGGTTGTGGCTAGCAGCCTGCGTCAAAGTCGGTTATCACGTTTCTTCGATACCAGTTTTCCTCGGGTTGCACCCGAACGTTTGAAGTTGCGTGCGTGGTTAGGTGGCCTTGCTGCCAGAACTCGAAATGCGCTGCTAACTGGTCGGCTAGCTGCGAGCATTCATAGGCAGGGTTGGTCGGCGTCCCTCCATCGGCTTCCGTTGGTTTTCTGGGGTAGTAAATCTCAATGGAAATGGTACCCGGAACCAGGCGGCCCGGCTTGTCCGCTATTTCTCCTGCGCGTGCCGGGCCTTCTGTAATGACGAACCGCGCCCATGGTGAGCGCCGCTCCCCATCGCGTGCTCGCCTTACGCTAGGCGGGATAATCGTCCCATCAAACCAGATTGGCAGGCTGCCGGGCCACTCAGCCATTCGGCTCTCAAGCGCGCTCTGAATATCTACATAATCCATCATCGACCACCGTATTTGGAGCGAATGGCAGAGGCTGCCGTGCGATAGACGCCATCACCTGCTTGATCCGAGTGCCCATCTTCGATGCGGACCGCATACGGGAGGTTGTTCTGCAAATAGACAATTGTGAAGGGTGCGTTTTCAGTCAGCAGCTTGCGTATTTCTCGGTCGTAGGCTTGCTGGTCAAGATTGCCCTTGGGCGCCGTTGATCCCGCGACAAGCTCGAACGTCATATCGCGGTCACCGATAGATATTCGATGGTTATGACGGTAAGTGCCTTGGTCAACTGGCGAGCCGAACTGTAGGATCTGCAGCGCTTCGGCAACAATCTGGTTGCGTAGCTTCACGAGCTCATTTTCAACCTGCGGGATAAAGGCCGATAGCGGGGTAGACCACCCGCCACGCCGAGCCATTATGTCCGCCTCAGGGCTAGAGTCCATGTAGCATCTGCCGGATCTTGCCCAACGCTCTTAACCGTCATGCCGCTGATCACGTCGTCGACCTGCGGTATAGCCAGATTGCCTGTGGGCTCTCCATCGACCACTTCGACTGTCTCGATTTTAAGCGCTCCCGACAGCTTGGTATCCGTCGCCAATATTCGGGCGCCGTCGATTTCGTGCTGCTTGAAGCTGCCAAGCACGCCACGCCCCCGGTAATAGCTCGTCTCTGTTTCGTACTGCCCGGTTTCTGGGTTATAGCCACCTGTAGAGACGGTGCGAGAGCCTTCAAAGGGCTTGATGGCATCCTTTAACTTGCCGTCGTAGGCCTTTGCCAGCTTGGTGTTTAGCTTGTCAGTGATGCCCATCACAACCTCCGAAGTATTCGCACGCCTGCACCGAAGGGCGTTAACCAAGGCGATAGCAGCGTTTTAACGTACTCCATATCGCCATTGACTGGCCGGGAGCCGTCGGCAAAGGTTTCGTCCACTTCGACGCCTTCGGCTTTAACACGACTGCTCTTGACCACGCCTTCGCTATTGGCGAACAGCTCGCCCCGGGCAGCCATGCGCGCCAGATAAGCCCCGGCGCGAATAATGCGCTCGTCGTCAACGTCGGCTGGGATTCCTTTAGCCGTGAGCCAGTCATTGGCCATTTGCACAGCGAGCGGCTTTGCCGCTTCCTCGGCCCAGTCACTGCCGAGAATTTCATCTACCTGGTTGGCAGTGACGTAGGGCATGGGTTATTCCTTATCGGCTTGATTTTCGGAGGTTGCGGATGTTGGCTTGTCAGTCTTGGCGGTTGCTTTTGACTTTTTGGGCGCGGCCACGGTCTTAACCGGCACATTGGCGTCTTCGTAGGCCTTAGCGATGTGCGGATAATCACCCTCGATAACCACGCTTTTTGCCGAGCGCTCAATCTCGCGAAACAGCTTGGGGTTGCGATAGCGCTTGCCCTTTTCAAAGCCGGTTTTGCGAGCTGAATAAATTAATTCCATGACTCTCTCCAATTAAGAGGGCGGCACTAGACCGCCCATGCTCATCAAGGGGTTTCAGGCAAGGTGTCGATCAGGAAGCCTGCGGTGTTCTTGTTGCTGGTGGCATACTTCGTCCAGCTCGCGCCGGTGCCAATGGCTGCGAGGTTCGGGTTTTCCGCACCGGCCCAGCTATAGCCCATCAAGCCAACATTGAACGTACCTTCAGCGCGGAAGCCCATCGCAAGGTTTTCAAGGTCGTCGATCAGGTACGAGCGGAAGCCGGGCGCCTGTGATTCAGTGATGCGCACAGACCCTGCTTGCAGGCCAAAGATTTGTCCGGCAGGGCACATGTCAGTGACGAGAACAGGTTTGCCCATGGTGCCGGGTTGGCCGCCATAGATAACCACTTCTGTTTCGCCGTAAATCTTATCAGCGATAGATTGGTCAACTAGGTCGAAGTAGGTGCCGGAGTCCATGACCCACAGCGCCACACGGCCAAAGCGGTCGCCCAGGGTTCGCAGGCCGCGCGTTAGCACCTTCTTGCCATCGGTAGCGAAGTCGCCGGTCACCGCCATATCGGCATTGCCACCAATAGCAGCCTCAAGGGCAGACATGGCGAACTCGACGCGGCCCACCATCACAGCATCGGCGTAGTCCTGGCCCACCAGCATCGAGAACTCTTCAGGAGAGCGAGCACGGCGCTTAAACGCTTCTTCGGTGGTCTGGTAGGGGCCGTATTTAAAAGGCACCTTCACGTCTACCATTTCGTCAGCGTCGATCTTGGCCGCTGTTACCGCAGCGTCAGAGTTGACATCACGGTGCGCGATAGCGCCGCCGATCTTGTAGAAGGCGCGTTTACGTAGATCGCCTTCAATCATTTCGGAGTCGAGCACAATCGCGCCTTGTGATGCGCCATTGAATACCTCGAATACTTCTTGGATGCGCTCCAAGTAAGCGGTCTGCGCCAGGTCGTTGTAGATGATCAGGTCAGAATTGACAGTTGTTGCCATGTTTATTTACCTCAAGAAGGGAGTCGTAGATAGGATTGCTGGCCGTGCTTCTGGATGTAGGCATGCTTCTGCTCGGCAGACATGGCAGAACGTTTCTGCCCACTACCTTTGCCGTCATTACCAGGGGCACCGCCACCTTTAGGAGTTGGGAACCAGTGAGATGCATTGTCACGCATCGATTCCAGCCAGGTTTCAGGGGTCAGCGGCTTACCATTGGCATCAAGCCCAGCCGCCTCGGTCGGCACGACATTGCCTTCATCATCGACTTCAAATAGCTCTTTAGCGCGATACACAGCGTCGGTAACGGCAGTATCCACAATGCCGATCTTTGATGCGGCACTGCGGATCTCGTCACTCAGTACGCGGGAACGGAACTTGCCAGCAAACGTCTTAGCGGCCTCAGCCTCTTGCTGTGCCTGGGTGAGCTTGCTTTCAAAGTCCGAACGCATGCGCTCAGTGCGCTGATTCATGACTTCTTCCATCTTCCCTTCAGCGACCAACTTAGCCTCTTCGTCTTGCTCTTGGCGTGAGTGCATTTCGCGAGTCTTTTCGGGATCAATACCGTCGTATCGCTTTTGCATCTCGCGTAGCTGGCGGTCTAAATCCTTTTTCTCGCTGCGCTCCTTTTCCAGAGCAGACTTCAAGCCAGTCGGGGGTTCGTAGCCATCCAGGTCTAAACGGAACTTACCGCCTTCGGCCTCAACGTACTGGTCACGCACTGTTTCAGGGATGTTGTCTAATGTGTCGACTTCAAAGGGTAATGCCATGAGATCAAACCTCTCGTTTGATTCGCCCATCTCGGGCTGGTGGAAGCTGCCCGGCGTCTCACCGGAAAGCGGAAACAAAAAAGGCCGCCCGCAGGCAGCCAGATAAAGAAAGCCCCGCTCGATGGCGGGGCAGTGGTGTTTGCTGGGCTACTCTATTTCGCCCATCTTGATTTGGATCATCAGGCTAACCTCCCAGCCGATTTTGGCTTGGATTAGGTCGCCCGGGGTGGCGATGCCTGCCCATCGTTTCAGGGAGACACGCCACCACTTTTGAAAATGCACATCGCATGTAGTCATTAGGCCAGTTTAGCCGAATAATTCAGCGAATGTCGCAGCGTCTCGCTGGCGAAGCTGATCAAGCGTTAGCTCGCCTTTGATCGGGTCAACAAAACGCTCAATGGTGTAGCCACCATCCTTGTAGAGCTTGTACCGCGAAGGCCCAAGCCATTCCTTTTGATACGAGGCTGGCTGATCAGCGAACCATTTGGGATAGGTGGTCTTGGCCGATACTTGCCCTACAGTTAAACCGGCTTCTTTCCGCTGCTTTTGCGTCATCTCGCCAATAGAGCGAAAGCGCGCAGTATCCTCTCTGCCTTTAACCTTCAAGGCGCGAACGAACGGACGCCGCCCCATAATCTGGCCGTCAAAAGAGGGCGCTTGCGTTGTCCTGCAAAACGGGTGATACGGCGGCCTAGGGTGATTGGTGCCTACTTTATGTCGGCGGCCATCTATCGAAGCGCAATATTTACTGACCCTTCCGTCCAGGGTGGCCACATCAACCACTTCCTCGACGCCCAATGCCTCGTAAGTGTCGTTATAGGAGGACGTGCTTACGTGGTTTCTAGCCGTGCGAACTACCCGCTCAATATCATTGCGAGTGGTCTGTAGTACACCATCTTTGTAATTCAGCCCCTTGGTGCCTCGTAGCGCCCGAACGATCTGGTGGTTCGTCTCGCCCTGACTGATTCCTTGGCGAACGCGGCTATACACCAGCTTGCGCGCCTTGTCGGGTATCTCTGCCAGCATATCTTCGACTAGCTCGCCAAGTACCGGCTTAGCAACGGCAGAAGCATAGGCAGCGGCAGCGGTAGGGGCGGCGGGCAGAGCGCCTTCAATGCTCTCGCTAAGCAGCGTGCGCGCAAACTCTGCCTCATGCCCGGCCAGTTCCTCGAAACCGCCTAAGGCCATACCATTGAGCGTTTCGCCCATCTTCACGGCCCAGCCGTCTATAACGTTGCGTAAGCCCTTAAGGCGGTCAGTGGTGTAACGCCCTCGGCTAAAGGCCGAAAGCTCAGCAGGCGTGAGGTTATCAAGCCTCTCGCCTAACTCCCGCGTCATGTTGAGGCTAAGCGACTCGATAGCCTTGGTAATGGCGTTAACCTGGGCAGTCGAGGCGCGGTGCAGATAGGAGGTATGTCGAGCCAAAGCGGTTACGACCTGCTCTTGAGCAATGCGCCGTGATTCGCGGTCGTTTGGCATTATGCATCCTCAAGATTTGGCAGGCCATCGCCACCCTCACGCAGCGAATCAAGCTCAATGTCAGTTAGCTCGGTGAGACCAATCTTACGCAGAGCGTCATACAGCACAGCGCGCGGCGCTTCCCCAGACATGACGATATTCGAAACGACTTGCAACATCGCGGAATCAATGTTGTCAGGGGTGAACTGCGGCTCAACTTTGAACGTCACTAAGTCAGGTTTAATCCCCATCCAGTAAGCTATGTACTTGAGCGCTTGCTCCACAGCCTCGGCGCCGGTGACGCATACAGAGTAGAGGGCAGAGTGTTGATCATTCTGTCTCGCCTTACGCGCCTCGCCTGACTCCGTACCACCTGCGTCGATTACCTTGGCACCTGACTCAGCAGCTGCATTGCGTTGGTCCTGCATGGCTTCATGAAGCTTTTCAATGCCAGCGCCTTGGAACTCCAGATAACCGGCCTGCGAGTCTTTCGGCAGCATCCACGCCGCCATCGGCCCAGTCACGCGAATGTCATCGTCTTGGCCCATGCCGCTGATCCACGGCTGCGGGTGCGCGGTATAATGCATCGAAGTGAAGTAGTCAGCGCTCAGCTGGTAATACTTAAGCGCTGCCTTAGCCATCGTTTGCAGCGGTATCTCGTCAACGTCGGCGTTGTTGTCTGTGCTGCCTGCGAACACCACCGGTATGAATTTGAGCGAGGTTGTTTGACTGCCGCCAACAAGACCTGGGTAATCCTCGCCTTCGACGTCCGCGCCTGCTTCGTTCAGTACGCGCACTCGATAACGCCCTTCGACTAAATCCAATACGCGATAAACGTCCTCGTATTTCGGGTCGAACTCGTCGCTGGTTTCCTTTAGCCGCTGCTCTTTGAATACGACCAGTGTTAAATCCTGGCGCCCGCCAGTGTCGCGAGTCATCCAGTTAATAGCCGTCTCAGCGGTGTACGTCGCGATGTAGGGATTGCCTTCATCATCGAACTCAACGAGTAAGGGTTTGCGACCCTTGGTAAGCAAGGCAGAGACAATGCGCAGGTAAAGCTGCTTCAGCCCAAACCCGTCGCTGGTCGCCTCATGCTCCAATGCCTTCATGCGATCAGGCAAGACAATCTCAGGCTCTTGGCGTGACACTAGGCCAACCATCGTCCGTAAGCTGTCTTTAACCCACAGGGGATACTCTGCCCGCGCCTTGTATGCGTCGTACAGCTGTCGAGCTTGCTCAGCGGTTAACGGGCTATTCTCAGTGCCTGCTAGCGATTCCGCTTCGATCATGCCGCTAGTTTTGGGTAGATAGGCCGTACCAGCGGTTTTAATGACGCGAGGCCCGACAAGTGCGTCTGTCATTTCCTGCCATTCGTCGATCATGGCGGCGTATTGTTCGTGCTGCGAAGTGACCGCCATAGTTAGCCTAAGCCTCCGATTCGTTTCATGCCCGCCTTGGCGCGCTTATTCATCACGCGATAGCGCAACGTGTCATAGTCGTGATCTTCTGCCGTAGTATCGATGTCATCAGGATTGCGCTGATCGCGCGGAAGCACAGGCAGGTGGGCAATGATGCTGATGCAGTGATCCATGAAGTAGAGGCCGGGGCTTTCTGGCTGGTCTTTAGCTGCCTCTTTTAAGCGCGTGCGGATCATCTCAAGACCATTAACCCTAGAGCCTGGCTTCTTGTCTGATTCCGTCCAGCGCACACCTTCGGCTTCCATTTTCTTGGCTACCGAGTCGCTTCCGGATTCGTTGACGTTGCTTATTTGGTTATCAGCGGGACCGGGCTTCACTTGCCCAGGCAGCCACTTGCCAGTTATCAGGGAAGACTCGCGCTCTTTGATGCCTTTAGCGATTTCAGGAGCGGAAAGTTTTAAGCCCTCATTCGGGCCTTTGGCGCCGTACCATTCATGACAAACGACAATAGAGCCCTTGGGTGGGCAGAATACCGAGCCGTCTTCTAGTTCTACTTCACTGCCGTCGCTCTCTGCGAACCAAAGCACCGAGAAGGGGTGTGATGAGCCCCAGTCGAAGCCGCGATCCACATACCAGCTTGAAGGCACCTTAAAGCGAGGCTTAACGTGCCGAGCCTGATTCCAAACGTCATCAAAGGCACCACCGGAAACGATATTCCAGTCACCGTCCTTCATCGCCTTGACCAGAGCTGGGTTACCCAAGCCTTCCAGTCGGTCGATATAATCAGGGTCGTTATTCAGCAGAGTGGGGTTGTCATCGAGCCGCGCCGGGATGTACTGGCGAAGCATCCCGCCTTCAGTCTTAGCGGTTTTATGTATCTCCATCGGCTTGGCCGCATTAACAAAGGAATGCTTCACCCAGTTATGCCCGACGCCGCCCGGGTTAGTACCTGCAATCGCCCGAGGCAGCATCGCCTTGTATTTCTCGGGAACCTCAAGCGCACCCAGGCGAAGACGCCCGCGCAGATAGCGGTAAATGCTTTCTGTGAAATGCGTTAGCTCATCCATTAGCAGGACGTGTATTTCCGCGCCCTGGTACTTGAACTTGTCCTTCTCATGCTGGCAGTGGGCTAGGAAGATGCGCGACCCATTCCAGAACTCAATGTAATGCTTGGAGCCGTTGTACTTTGCCCATCCGGTCTTAAGCCATGGCGATAACATCTCAAAGAATCCACCGGGTCCATACAGGTGGTTTTTCTCCAAGTCGTCAGACAATCTGCGGAAGATGTAGACCATCAGGCCGGGGATTTCAGCACACCAGATTACGGCCGCAACGCGCATCAGGTGAGACTTACCGCCACCCGCAGCGCCGCCATAAAGTATCTCGGTAGCTACTGAGTCGAATGCCTCTCCTTGTCGCTTATGCAGCTTTACATTAAGGGAGGGGTCGTCGCTCATTATTCTCTCGTTATATTAATCACCGGGGCGGTGGTTTTAATCGTGCCTGAGTGCTCGTGCTTCTCAGTCCACATAGCCAAGTGCTTACCGATAAGCTCAAGCGGGCCCTTCTTGTCAGCCAGCTTCACCTTGTGGACGTATTCGACTTCCGGCTCTTCACCGTCAGCAGCGGGCAGAAACTTGGTCACCACCTCGATGCTTTGAATGGCGGCAGCGGTATCATCATCTAAATCGTGGATGCTCTTTAACTGACCGCTAGGCGTGAACAGCTTACGAATGTCAGAGAAGCCCATGCGCACAAGCTGGGCAATGACCTCTTTAGCAGTCACCTCAGCATCTTGTGAGCGATTCTGAAGCCGTTCCTGAATCAAATTTCCGATGTCAACATTTGTCAGCAATCGCTGACCTTGTGATCTTGCAGTCTTCTCGCTATACCCGGCGCGTATTGCCGCTTGGGTAGCATTGAAGTCAACAGTGTACTCATCAACAAAACGAGACTGCCGTGCTGTCAGCGCGACAGCCTCCGGGGCAGTCTTTGGGGGCATTTTATGGCCTCTGTACAGGTTGTGTAGATTATTGCCCGCGATACAGCTTAACCATCTGCGGTCAGGTATAAGTATTTGTGCAGTTTGTACAGCTTTAGAAGCCGTCGTTTTCATCACTCACACGCATAGCCTCCATAAATTTAATCGCCTCACTGCCACGAACATCACCACCATCCCAGAACTGCACATAGGCCTGACGGTCGTTGCCGTGGCCGCAACAGGCATTCATGACCAGCTTTTCATCGAGCGTGCCCAAACAGCCGTCATGACCTTCGGGTGTTGGCGGCAGGCCGCACTTGGCGCAAATGCCGCGCTGGCCGCTGCCTGCCATGTCAGGGGTGTATAGATCAGGCATCGCACACCTCTACGACAATGCCGTGTAACTCAATAGCCCAATCAGCTAAACGCTTTTCCCGAGTCATCAGCGCCCAGAACGCGTCATCGTTCAACGATTCGAGCTGCTCGCTATCAACCTCGGGCATGTAGCCCAGCGTGGGCACTGTGCAGCTAATCAGCGTCGGGACCGGAGGAGTGTTGGCGCAGCCTAGGATCGCCAAACAAAGCAGGCCGAGTGCCAGCGCTCTTATGCTGTTCGTTCTCACGCTGTACATGGGCTGCATCCTCTCGGGCTTTCTCTTTGGCTACGCTAATTCGCTGCTCTTGCTCTCTGCGTTGACGCTCTACGCTTGCGGTCTGGGCGTTATCTTTGGCCTGCTGCCGGGCGTTGTTGCGCTGCTTGAGTAGCACGCCCAGCGCGCCTATGAGCAGCACGAAGATGCCGCCGATTAGCTCAATCATGGGGCTTCCTCCGTTCGCGCTCTTGGGTAACAGGCTGCTGGGGTATCAATCGAGCAATGACGCCCGCAATAGCGACCAGCGAGGCCAGTACCGCATACGCCCAATCGGGGATGACGCCCTGCCAGTGGTGGATAACGGGCTGGAGGCCAAACAGCAGTGCCGCCGCTACGCCTAAGCGAACCGACCACATCTTGGGCAACGCCCGCCACTCAGGGATTAGATTCATTGATACGTCTCCCAATTAATCGGCGGCAGGTCGCGGTCTATTCGGCATGCGTTGACGCGGCCTTGGGTGCTCAGGATGTGGTGGTGCATCTTGTCGTGCTTGCTCTCAAGCTCGTCCAGGGCTTCCGCTTGTTCGGCGATAACAGCGGTGGCCCTGTTTAGCTCTGATCGAGACTCAACCGCCTGGCTGATAAAAATGGCAAGCAATGCAACGGAAATGATGAACGCAACGGTCGATGCCCATGCCTGACGCTGGTAATAACGCACCTTGCGGCGCAAGGATGTGAATTCTTCCTTGGTTGTCATTTCCCACCTCGGCTATTCAGGATGTGGCGCGCCATGGCCTCTACGGCAGGGCGAAAGAACCTAACTCCTAGAAAGCCGGTTACCACGCCAATGAATATGGCCCAGTCATCGCTCACGCCCATAGAGGTCATTACGGGACGGCAGGCCATTACGAACACGCCGCAAATCAACGCTTCCGCAATATCCTTTCGCGTCAGCTTTACTCGATCCAGATAGGCTCTCACCAGCGCCATAAAGATGGCCACCAGTCCAGCCACTAACCACGGGGCGTTGATCTGGATCCACAACGCTATTTCCCATGTTTTATGATCGTGTGGATCTGGTGGCATGAAATTCACTCTCTGCATCGGTGGCTCACCTCTGCGAGCGCGGGTTACGATTTTGTGTAAAAAACTTCTCGGGCATTGCCCGGCTTAAAACCTTCCAGATAAACGTCGCGCACTTTGCCAGCCGCTTCCGCTTTGGTGATCTTGCCGTCCTCATTAGCGTCAAGGCCGCGATTCTGTGCGTAGGCGCGGGTGCCGTCGCTGAACAGCACGGTTCCGAGCGGGCTAGAAATGTACTTAGGCATCAGAATCGCCATATACATGTCTTCAAGCGTCTTTACGCGCTCATGCCATCGGTACTTGGTGAAGTAGGCGTAAACGTACTCAAGCTGCTCAACGGCGCTCATGCGGGCTAGGGCATCGGTGGTCGTGCCTAAGTCGCGAGCGGTGGCGGGCATAAATTGAATCAATCCCGTTGCGCCGCTGCCAGCTGCGTTGCGAACACTTGGCGAGAACGTGCGCCCAGACTCAAACGCCATACAGCCCATTAGCTCGTCGGATAAATCAGGACCCCAGCCCATGCGGCCGCAAATCTCGAACAGCTTTTCAATGAACGCCTCGCTGACCTTTGCGCCCCAGGGGAGCATGAACGGTTGCGGCGTATACGTGGCCGTGCCTTTTTGCGGCACGTCTCGCATGAATAAGAGTGCCATGGCAGACCTCAGAAATAAGAAAGCCGCCGGGGAGGGCGGCAAGGGCCGAGCTAGCGGCCTAGGTAGGGAACAGGAACGAGAAAGCCCGCACTTGGCGGGCCGGTGAACTCATGCATTTTTTGCAACAGTTCAAATAGAAAAGCCCCGCGATTAGCGAGGCTTTGAAAAGGTGCTGGTGAAGCGCAACTTGTCCAGCGTAGTGATTAGTAGCTTATACCGACCTTATTTGGTGGTCAAGTATTATATGCCTACTATATGCGGTGTTTAGGCGGCTATTCGGTGCATTTTATTCGTCTGCTTAATGATCTTGTGTATCGGCTCCATGGCTCGGCCCTCGAGTACCGCCAGAATGTCGCCTATCTTCGACCACTCTTGATGCCATCCATCCTGAATCCAGTTCTTTGAAACGATCTTAACGCCCATAAACTCCCGGCAGTAGAAGCAAACCTCTTTCGGCTGCCACAGCGGGCGGCTTCCGTCCATGTCGTTACGATCCTGTATCATGCGCGCCTGTATTAGCGCCTCTACGCGCTCTTTACGTGCGGTGCGATAGCTGGACCACTCCGGCGTTTTCTCGATGTACAGCGCAAGAATGGCCTCGGCTACATCATCCAGATATTGGTTGGCTGCTCCGGTATCGGCTAGACAAAGCCAGTGGCCAACGGCGGCAAGCAGGGGAGTGTCGCGCTCCATGCGCTTAGTTGCCGCATAAACAGGTGTGTAAATATCGCCATAGGCTGCGCCGGGACCGCCTTTATTCACGCGGTCTTGTGTAGCGGTTACCGGGTCGCGCTGATCGCTCTTGCGCCGCTTACCTTTGGTTGGCTGCGCCTCCTGCATTTCAGCCAGGTCGACCGTGGCCTGAGTGCGAATGCCCGTTTCGTAAGCCATGGCCCACGCGATTCTTGGATTGCTGCTTAGGTAATTCATGCCGCCCCCTTAGCCTTGTGCTTTTCCGCGATGCGCCGCGCCTGATTGCCGTTCTCTGCGCTGCCTATTTCGTCGCTGCCGTGATAAACCACGAATAGATCGACGCCGCTTAGCGTGAATCTACTGATGCGGTACTGGCCGCAGTCGCTGATGATGCAGCGGTCGTTAGCCTTATCCTTGAGCTTCCATTTCATCGCGTCACCATCCGCAGGCAGTACAGCCCGCTATGCCCGGCCTCTCGGCATTCATCCCAGACCAAAACGCTAAACAATCCAGTGAACGCGAGGCCCGTAATCGCCATACCAATCGCTATTGCCCAACATGCTTTATCGCTCATTCGAAAACCTCCCGCTCCCAACCGCCGCCAGCCTTTTTGCTCTGCTTCTTCACCGCGATAAACCGGAAGGGGAACATTTCAGCGGCCACTTTGATCTTTACGCGAGCATCTTCTCTCCAGAAACCTTTTACCTCTCGCATTTCCATCAAGCCGTCTGCGCGTAAAACTGCGAAGTCCGGCGTGTAACGCGTGTTATCTGCCAGCTTGAAAGTCATTGCTTCAAAGGAGTACCAAACGATTTCACCAGCTTGTTTTTCAGCTTCCAGTAGGGCGGCATAGGCCGCCTCAGTCTTGTTCATGGTTCCGGCCTTCATGCGGCCTAGGGCTAAGTCGCTCACCGGCCCACCTCCAGCGCTGCAATCAGGTCAGGGCGAAAGCCACTCCACGTCTCGCTACCAGCCTCAACTATGGGCAACTGGCGATGACCGTCAGCGTAGAATCTATCGCGCACCGAGTCTGTGAATGCCATCTGACGGTATTCGATACCGCGCTTTTCAAGAGTGCGTTTGGTTGCATCGCACTGCGGGCAGTTTGGAGTTGTGTAAATTTTAATCATTGGGCTAGCTCCTTAGCTTCGATAAACGCCAGCGCCTGCGTTAACTGCTCCCGCGCTTCGCCGGTGAATTGCGCAATGCCAGCGCGCAGGGTGTGGCGTAGCCAATCCGGTTGCATGGCCTGCATTTCAGGGCTCTGGTGGGTGAGGGAATGACATGCCCTGCACAAACTCATGGCGTACGAATCCGGGGCCGTTAGCCCGACGCCTGATAGGTTCCAATGAAGGCCTATTACGTGGTGCGCGTCACAACCGTAGGTGCCGCAACCTAGGCACGGTTGTTTACGCACCCACGCCAGATACTTCTCGCTACGCCAGCGCTTGTCGGTGCTCTGCTTGCGAGCTGCTTTGCGCTTGATGGGCTTGCGGGCCATAGGCTGCTTGGCGCGCAGGGGAGTTTTGCGGGCCAATTCTGATCGTTTCATTTCGTCACCTTGATCGTGATAAAGGCTAGGAAATAAAGGTGAATCATTGCCCAGGGCGGCATAGGCATGCCGAGCGGAAACGCCGAAAAGAAAGCGAGGCCGACCGATATAGCTACCGCCAATAGAGAGTCTTTCATGCGGCCACCTCCCGGTACTGTTCATAGACCGCCAGAGCAGGCTCAGACCACTGCACGCCGTGCTGACTTCCGAAGGCATAGATAAGCTCGATGAGCTGCGCGAACTCGGCCTTGCGCATCTTGCTAGTCCGCTTACCGAGCATGACGAACCCGCCGTCGATGCCTGGGGCAACGCGCTGCTCGCTGTCGAGGCCAGCGGTTAGAATGTCTTTCCAGTCTTCCGGCGCGAGATAGCCCATGGCGCCGTTAACGTGCCACTGCACTTGGCGGGATACGTCGCTCAGCATCGGCCAGAGCTTGCGGTTTTGATCAAGCGTGCGTTTGCCGTTTTGATGCCGCAGCGCGACCTCTACCGGGGCTCGCTCAAGACCCTTGCCGATGGCCTGGGTAACGCGGGCGATGGCGTACTGCATCTCTTGGAGTGAGGAAACGGGGATGATTAGCTCGTTCTTCATACCTCCACCTCCCGCAACGCTAAGCGATGCTTGCTCACCACCGGCTGGCTTACTTGCCATTTCTCCGATATTTCCCGCTGCAGCATCGAGCTTTCCAAGTCTTCGACGTAAGCGGGGTTATCCATCAGTGTTGGTTTGCGCTTGCTTGGGTCGCGTGACTTGCGGTGTGGCGTGGCTTCGCGCATACGCCAGCCTGTTTGCTTCTGCGCCAAGTCGTGTTTTGTCAGGATCATGCGACACCTCCAAACATATCGTTTTGCGATGAATCGCTGGACCGGGCAGCGCTCAAAAGCTCAAGCCGAAAGCTGCGCGGATCACGCCAGAGAACTACGGCAGCCATGCCTTTCTGCTTTGAAATTGGGCGGTGCCAGTAAATAGTGCTGGGCGTTACCTCAGTAATTTCCAGCGGCTCAGGGAGCCGGTCGCAAACGCGGGGTATGATTTGCACGCGGTCGCCTACGCGAGGGTCTTTGTATATGTCGCGAGTCATGCGGCACCTCGTCCCAGCTCACGGCGAGCTGATTCCCAGTTAAAGACCATGAGCTTGCTGCACTCACGCAGACGATCCACAACGCGATCACCGACCCATTGGCCTAGGTCGCCTGGCTGCACGTTGGAAACGATGATGGTGGGCAGGCACTGTTCATACCGCTCGTTCATGATGTCGAACAGGTAGTTAAGCTCGGAGTCGCTACCGAAGGAGACGCCCACCTCATCCAGCACAAGCAGGGCAGGTGAAGCGAAGGCGTCAATCGCCTGAGACTCGGTTTCCTCGCTGGATTTATAGGTATCCTTGATGCGCCGAAACATGCGCGCAGCCGTGGTGTACAGGCCCGCCTCGCCGTGGTGCTGAATTACGTGATTCAGCGTGGCCACTGCCAAATGGGTTTTGCCTGTCCCGGGGTTGCCAAGCAGCATCAGGCCATCGCCGCTTTTCAAGTGCTGCGGGAAGTCGTGCGCGTACTGTTCGCAATTTTCCAGATACTTTTTCTGCTGGTCTGTCTCTGCGCGATAGCTGTCGAATTGCTTGTTAGCGAAGCGTGGCGGCATGCCAGCGTAGCCAATGCGTTTCTCAAGGCGGTACTGCGCTGCGGCTTTTCGGTTCGCTTCAAGCTCTTTGACCTGCTCTGCCATGCGCTTTTCTTCGGCGCAATCAGGGCAGCCAGACCATGTGTCTGTTTTTCCAAACAGGATATGACGCGATTCGTACTCACCATGGCTATCGCATACCACGGCTGCCGTTTCGGCGTTCATGAGTGATTGCACGAGGCTGCTAGAACTCATAGGTGCCGTCCTCCTGCGCTACCAAGCCGTCGGTGCTGGTGTTTTCCAGGCCGGTATGGCGGCCAGGTGTTAGGCGTGATTTCTTCTGCGAGTGCTCTGCTTTGGCCTGCTTGGCAAGTTGATCCCACTTGCGACGTAGCTTGTCTGGGCACAGCACAACGCCAGACCAAAACTCGTGTTTGGCAGTCCAAGTAATCAGGTAGCGGATTTGCTCAACGGTGCGGCCATCCCGCTCACGCATCAGCCGAAAATCGTTTGCCCAAGTGCTGGCGTTGTGTTTGACAGGGGTATCTAGGTCAGCGCTTACGGCAGCGACCATTTCGCCAATCAACTCATGGTCGACAGGGTCACCCCATTTTTTCGGTGAGGATTTCTTCGAGGAATTATTACTATCTTTAGATAGTAATCTTTCTTTCCTTTCTTTAGGTGTCACCCCATCTTGGGGTGATTGAGATACCCCATTTTGGGGTGACTCACCCCAAGTTGTTTTGGGTTTCTGTTTTGGGGTAACTCGTGACTTTTGAGCGGTAAAATCCCACTCATCGACGTTCTTGTTAATGCGAACCGGAGAGCGTCCACCGCCATTACGGGTAACCACTTTCTTACGGATTAAGGCATTCAGCGTCTCTGAGCATTTGCCCTCAGATATGCCGGTCATTTCGCTGATAACAGACGCAGCAATCCAGTCCTCAGCTTTACGCCAGCCGTAGGTCATGCGCTCGATGACGCGAATAACCCGAGCTTCACGGCTGGTCAGCGGAGCGCGACAGAAAGCCTCTACGATAGGGTTAGCGGTTCGTGTGTATCCATCTTCCACTTGGATACTCCTACGCTCAGGCGCGGGTGTTTCCGCCACCTGATAGCGTTCGTGATCTGAGATATGGGCTAGGTTGCTCACGCCGCCACCTCCAAGCCAACCAGTGCTAATAGCTCAGCGAATTTCTCGCGAAACCAATGCGGTTGCGTCTCTCGGGGTGATTGCGGGCTGACGATGTTCTTGCCGTAGGCCAAGCCTTCGTCGGTGATGCACCAGAAGTGTTTGATCTTGCCGCCAGTAGACTTGCGTTCACGGCGCTCCATCAGGCCGATTTGATATAGGCGCTCGTTGAAGGCAATGGCGCTAGAGCTAACGCCGTACTCGCGTAGCAGGTGAGTAGCGCTAGCGGTATCCATGGCGCCCACATGACCAGGGGCGCTGTCTTCGGTGTAGTCGGGTAGAAAGCTGGTATCGGCACCAGTGGCCTTACCAGCCTTTTGAAGCATGACGATCTTGCTGGAGTCAGAAGGGCGCAGGACGGTGATAGCAAGCTCACACAGGGCCATGGTGGCCGGAATGCTCGCTTGGCTAGCTTCGGGCTGGTAGCTGCCAGTTTTACGGATAGACGGCAGAACGTCGCCAGCCAGCCACTTTTGAAAAGGAAGGGCTTTCGGCTTATCACTGCGAGCGGTGAAGAAATACAGGCCTTGTTCGGTCAGAACGGTTAGGCGCTGCTCTCCCATAGGGGTCTGAACGGAATTGACCCCTTTCCATTCGTCGGGAACATGGGAAACCGTGGCTGATCCAGCCCAGCGATACCCAAGAGCCAAAGCAACATCCTTGGCAACAAACAGCGGCTCGCCATTGTCATCTTGAATGACGCGGACTTGATTCTTTTCGAAGTTGAACGGTTTAACGTTTTGCATTAGAGTTAACTCCATAGTTAGTAATTCGAAGCCCGGCAAATGCTCCCCAGCAGCGCCGGGCTTTTCCGTTTTGGGCGTTTGCCCACCTACCTGTATCTATTTCCAGCCCCTATAGGGGCGATGTGCTGAACCTTTGGTTCGGCTATCATTTGTTTATGCAGCGGCTTGATTGGGCGAAAACGATTTGCGGATTTCAGCAGCGCTTACGCCCTTGATTAGCCCGGCCAAGGCCTCTGAATAGTGCGTTTCGCCCGTGTACTCAGTTCGTGGTAGAGAGTTGCGAGACGCCCACTTGTAAAGCGCTCGCGGGGAGATGCCGCATGCTTTAGCTGAGGCTTCAACTCCACCTGCTTTTTCAAACAATTCCCGCAAGGAATGCATGTATGGAAACCTCTCAAGGTGTACTTTCAGTACATTCTAGACCTGTACTGACAGTACACGCAAGCAGTGGCAGCATTGAACGCATGGTTCAAAATCAAGTTTTCCGGGATGAGTTCGCCTCCCGGCTCAAAAAAGCGCTTTCTTACCGCGATGTTGCGACACATGGGGCGGGGGTATTTCTGTGCCGCGTCACTAACAAAACACCGAAGGCGGCTAGCAAATGGCTTAACGCGGAGGCAATACCGGGGGCCGCCAATATGCAGGCGATAGCTTCAAGCCTTGGTGTGCGCAGGGAGTGGCTCCAGTACGGCGTAGAGCCTATGGTTGAGACGCCACGCAACCTTGAGGGCGGCAACTTTAATATCGTCGAGCAGCCTGAAACCTACTTTCGTTACCCGGTTGTTAGCTGGGTTAAGGCTGGAAGTTGGGCCGAGGCTGTCAGTCCGTTTACCCCCGGCTGTGAAGATCGCTACTTGATGACCGACTATAAAGCCAAAGGCGGCGCGTTCTGGCTGGAGGTTAACGGCGACTCAATGACCGCCAGCGTTGGCGAGAGCGTGCCTCAGGGCATGATGATCTTGATCGATACCGGCATAGAGGCTGAAAACGGTAGCCTGGTCGTTGCGCAGATTGACGACAGCGAAGAGGCAACTTTTAAGAAGTTGGTGATTGATGGTGGGCAGAGGTACCTCAAGCCATTAAACCCGGCTTATCCTGTCCTGCGCTGTGATACGGCTAGTTGCCGCATTTTGGGTGTTGCAGTTGAGATGAAGCGCAGTTTGCGGTAACGGGGTTGCAGGTATGTATATAACAATGCCCTCCAAGAGTCGACCCTTCCCGGCACCCCATTAACCAATAAAAATCATGTCCTTAGGAGTATTTATGGCTTCGGTTCCGGCACCCCGTCAGGGAGTACTTGATCTAGGCGTAGAGGTAGAGCGTGATGTTGGCGGGATTGAAATGGGGGTGCTTGAAAATGGCGTTCCATATCTTACGCAACGTGGGCTTGCTGAAGTATCAGGGGCGCCACGAAGCACCCTTTATGACATCACTCAAGAATGGTCAGCGAGCTTTAATGACCCAGTCCTAACTAAGGACAGGCTCTCTTTTTTGCGTCAGCGCTTATTGGAGCAGGGTTTTAATGAGCCCAATCTCTATATCGAAATAAAGAAGGATGGCTCGCCACACTATGCTTATCCCGACATCGTCTGCATGGCGATTGTCGAGTACTACGCTTTTGAAGCTAGAACCCCTAACCCTACCGCTCTCAATAGCTTTAGAAAGTTCTCTTCGTATGGGCTTAGAAGCTTTATTTATGATGCTTTACATTATCGCCCAGCCGATAAGTGGAAGTTTCACCATGATAGGGTTTCGATTTTACAAAACGTTGTGCCCGTTGGTTATTTCTCAATTTTTCATGAGATTACCGGCTTGATAGTCGATCTTATTGAAGCTGGGGTTAGTGTTAACGATAAAACTATCCCTGATATAAGCGTTGGCTCTACTTGGGCTAGGCACTGGAAAGCCAACGGCTTAGCTGGAAGTTACGGTGAAAGAATTTACTTTGAACACAACTATCCTGACTATTACCCTCAGGCCCAAGCTAACCCGCAAGAGCCTGCAGCTTACCCAGAGGCCGCACTACCTGAGTTCAGAAGGTGGTTCAGAGAAGTCTATCTTCCAAGTAAGTTTCCAGCATACATACTAAAAAAAGCAGGTGTTTTATCTGGCGGCCCAGCAGAGGCGCACAGAATTGCTGGCATGTATCAAGACCACGGCCTTCCAAAGCACTAAGTCCGACTAGATAGACTCAACACCCGCCCGCGAGGCGGGTTTTTTTGTGCCTAAAATTCAGTCTCGAATAAATTTTTAAATCCTTAAATCATTGATATACCAATGGTTCATTTTTTCGCGCCCTTAAGTTGTACTTTTGGTCTTGACGATATTGAACCTATGGTACATATTTACACCACGCAACAACACAACAGAAGGCAAGCAGACATGGAAGTAACACAGGGTGAATGGGCAGCTAGCTATCAAGACAGCGGAGCCGCAGAAGGATTTACCCGCATGGAAGCGACCTACCTGCTGTGTGTTGTGAACGGAATGAGCAGCAAGGAAGCGGCAAGGGCGATAAATCGAGGTCAGGAAACCGTTAAGAAAGGCCTCAAGCGCGCCTACTACCGAGTGGAAGCCACCTGCGCACCAGAGGCGGTAGCTAAAGCTCAAGCCAAGGGATGGCTCAGATACATCGGCAAAGCGGCCATGTGCGCAGTTCTATCGGTATCGCTGCTCACAGGCACAGACGACGGCCTACGCCGCTCAAGCCAGACGCGGATCGTTCGCCGGGTAGAACAGGTTTCGATTTACGCATAACTGAGGCTGCCAGTAACAGCCAGCTCTTTAACAACTTATTACCCCGAACGTCCGTAGCGTGGAGAGCGCGAGAGGCCAAGGGGAGTGCGTGAAGGCTACGACAGTGCCAACGATTAGCCCATTCGCAAGAGTGGGCATTCGGAAGGGTGAATGCTACGCCAGCGGGCGGATGCGCACGGCTATTAGCCATCAGGTTCATGGAAGCGGGAGATCAGCCCCCGCCACCCTTCACGAATTACACAGGAGAGCGTTATGAACGGTGAGTTTGCAAAGATTTTTGAAGTAGAGGGTCATCAAGTGCTTATCCATGCGGATAAGAACGACGATAACGAGCCATGCATTACCGCCTCGCTTCAAGCGGATATGGGGCGCATTGATTTGTCCTTTGCTTATCACGATGAGGATAGCGGCTGGGATAAGCGCGATCACAACATAGCGAAGGTGCTGGCGGGTGACGAATTCATAGCGCGTAAAGCGTATGAGCAGGTTAAGGATATGGGCTTCTTGGATGCGTTCAGCAAGCCGGTCGACTAGCCGCTAATCAACAGGAGGTGGGTATGGCAAAGGCTCACTACAAGGTTCCCGGCGTCGATTGCCGGTCTATGGGCCAGACAGAGCATGAATTCACTCACCAGGCTGCCTGCGGTTACGTGAGAGATAACGTGACCACTAAAGTGGATAAGGTTACCTGCAAGCTATGTTTGCGGGAAATGAGCAAGACCCGTTCCGCTGGGTAAACGCGGCCTAAAGCCTTCCCGTTCGGCTGAGAATAGAGCGGGCATTAGGGTAACGCTCTGTTCGTCGGTGCATCCCCTAACTAACGCGGACCAGCCACGTCATCAAGCAGAGCGTTACCCAGTGCTTGAAGAAAGACTCCTTGCTTGCCCACTCCGGTGGGCTTTTTTATACCCAATAAATGAGGCCGACATGAATCCTAACCACGAAGAGTTCCGCGCCCAGCTACGCGCTAAGGGCAAGCATATCAGTGAGCAGCCGAAAATCGGCAGCAAGTTCGACCCCGCACGACTGCGCGGCAAGAACGCATTGCGCTGGGCTGTTTATGGCGAGCGCAAAACCAAGCAGGCCGCGCCGTTGCAACTCTGGGCCGCCCCGTAATGCCCCGCGACCTAATCATTTTCCTATCACTGACATTTGCTGTGAGCGTAACGGTGTTTATCGCGCTGATTCGCAGCAAGTAGGAGGCTTTATGAACACGGCTTACGCAGTACCGGATCAGGACGATGTGCGCTACATGCAGCACGCCCCGGCGAATGATGACGATCACGATTATGAAGTTGAGCTGAAGCGCAAAGAGGCTTATGAGGAGCTTCATAAAGATGGCTGGCTGCCCG
Source organism: Halomonas sp. 111 (assembly GCF_052379685.1). NCBI lineage: Bacteria > Pseudomonadati > Pseudomonadota > Gammaproteobacteria > Oceanospirillales > Halomonadaceae > Halomonas > Halomonas sp. 111. The sequence goes on along the minus strand of NZ_JBQSYV010000002.1, from coordinate 154,458 downwards.
ATGATCGTGACGTTAGCGCGATCTACGCGATGTTTTTGGAAGAGGATCAAGGCGAGCTTTTGGAGTTGGCCTATAGCGCCAGATGCGTCGGAGCACATTCACGGAATAGCGTTGGTATCCGCATCGCAGACAAGCTCAACGCGATCATAGACCGCGAAATTGCAAAGGTGGTGGTATGAGCCAGTGGAAAGTAACCGGCGGCAGCTATGACAGCGCAGGGCGCGGCGTCTTCACGGTCACCAAGGGCAGTAAGCGCTTGGATCATCGCGAGCAGGACGAGCTTGAGGCGCTGCTGATCGGATGGATCAGTGTTGACGATGAAATGCCCCCGCCATTGAAAGATGTGCAGGTTGTCCAGCTTTTCGAAGGTACGGGAAAGCGAGCGCAAATGGTAGGGCGATATATCCCCCGATTCACAGAAGAATCGTCCGATGAAAGTGATGGGTGGGAGGAATACAACGAGGAGGACGATACGTATTACACGCCCGCCGGATGGTATGAGGTGCAAAACAATTGGGGTGAGTTTGCCTACATCCATTGCAGTGAAGGGCCAGTTACGCACTGGAGGCATCTTTCAGAGCTGCCCACCAACTAAAAAGCCCGCATACCTGGGCGAACAGGTAGCGGGCCAGATCAACGTCGAGAAGATCAATACGGAGAATATCACAATGGGAAAGCTATACAACGAAGAAAAGGTTCTTTACTTCGCTAACGAGGCTAAAGGTTTGCATGTATCGGTGCGCGAAGAAGACGATACCGACCTATCGAACATAGTTAATAGCCTGCTAGATAGAAAGCTTATACAGCGCGTTGCGGTGGATGACTCCGGGCTGTACTACAAGACCACAGAAGCTGGCGAGAAGCGCCTGCTGCAGCTGCAAATCCAGTGGCGTAAAGGGCGCGGCAAGTCAGTGCTTAAACACGAGAAGCGACTGAAAGAACTGGAGGCAGCATGAGCAATGCGATAGCAACGCTGACCGAAGATATTTACGCCCAGCGAGACGCCTTTGCTGCCGTTCTCAGCGAGCCTAGCCTGAACTTCGACCGAGAGGCCGGGTTCGCTATTCAGGCGATGCAGAGCAACGATTTTCTGGCAAAGATTGCCATGAGCAATCGGCAGTCGTTAGTCAATGCGGTGAACAATACGGCGTCCATCGGCATCAGCCTCAACCCAGCCAAGAAACAGGCCTATCTGGTGCCTCGGGATGGTCGCGTGTGCCTCGACATTAGCTACATGGGCCTGGTTGATCTGGCTACCAGCACCGGCTCAATTCGCTGGGCGCAGGCCGAGCTTGTCCATGCCAGCGACCACTTTGAGCTGAGCGGCATTGATCGTGCGCCCCTTCACAAATTCAACCCATTTCACCCTGAGCGCGGCGATATAGTCGGCGCTTACGTGGTAGTCAAGACGGCAGACGGCGACTACCTCACTACCTGCATGAGCCGCGCCGACATTGATTCGATCATGAATCGCTCGCAGTCGGTGAAGTCGGGCAAGTCGTCACCCTGGAAAACAGACTACGGCGAAATGGCCAAGAAGACCGTGGTTAAGCGGGCCTATAAATACTGGCCCAAGACTGAGCGGCTAGAGAACGCCATTCACCACTTGAACACCGATGGCGGCGAAGGCTTAGCGCCTACGGACAAGCAGCAATCAAACCCTGAGCTGGCTAACCGCTGGATTAACGAAGTCATCAAGGCGGAAAGCGCCGAAGCGTTGGCTGAGATATGGAAAAACGGGCTTGCCGAGATCCGGGCATCCAAGGATATGGTGGCTTACAACCAGTTCAAGGCAGAGGTGGCCAAGCGCGGCGATGCATTAAAGCAGGCCGAGCAGAATACTTATGAAGGAGAGACGGCATGAAGATCCTGCATTTGACGCAAGGCAGCGCTGAATGGCTGGCCGCTCGCGCTGGCGTTATCACCGCTTCTAAATTCGTTGATGCTCGGGCAACGCTAAGTCGCGCAAGTAAGAACGGCAAAGCGGGAGATCCTGCTGGCAAGGCGGTTGAATATGCGTGGCAGGTAGCGCTAGAGCGCATCGCTGGCGAGCCTGTTAGTGAGGCCTTCGCCACGTGGCAAATGCGCAGGGGCACGGAGCTTGAGCCCGAAGCGCGCATGGCCTACGAAATGAAGACCGGCCTACTGGCTAGCGAGGAAGGCTTGATTCTTTCTGATGACGGCCTGTTTGGCTACTCCGCCGATGGACTGGTGGACGATGACGGCATTATCGAGATCAAGTGTCCAGCCAACTGCCAGAAGATTGGCGACATTTGGACGAACCCCGAAGCCGCGGCGGATGAGTACATCGACCAGATTCAGGGCGGCATGTGGATCACTGGCCGCAAGTGGTGCGACTTCATCATGTATTGCCCATGGCTAGAGCCGGTCGGGAAAGAGCTGTTCCGCAAGCGGATTGAGCGCGATGACGATTACATCGCAGCGCTTGAGAGTGATCTGAATAACTTCGCAGCCTTAGTTGGCCGATACGAAACCACGCTGCGCGCCGAAGCGGCCTAGGAGAACAGCATGACCGAAGTAGCCGAAAAGGAATCGACCGAGTTAGTCACCGTGCCGTCGAAGGATACGGCGCTGGAAGTGTTCAAGGCCGAGCAAGGCCTTGATCCCTACCTGCAAACGATTCGCCAGGAGCTGGATAGCTTTCTCGCCGAGCCGCCCTCCCTGGATACCGCAACGGGCCGCAAGGCCTACGCATCCATGGCTCACAAGATAGCCCGCAGCAAAACGGCAATCGACAACATTGGCAAGGAGCTGGTAGCCGACCTTAAACAGCTACCGAAGACTATCGACGCTGAGCGAAAGCGGTGGCGTGACCAGCTAGACGAATGGCGCGACGAGGCGCGCGGGCCGCTGAATGAATGGGAGGCTGCCGAAGAAAAACGTATTGCCGGTCATCAAGAGGGCATTGCCGCAATGCGGTGTTGCGCCGAATTCCTTGATGATAGTGAAGTGATCGAACTCGAATCTACAATCACATGGCTTGAAGGTCAGGGTATCAACGAGCGCTGGCAGGAGTTTGAAGCCGAAGCGCACCGCGTTAAAGCAGCTAGCCTTGCCGCTTTAAAAGCCGCCCTTGAGCGCCGCCAGAAATACGAGGCCGAGCAAGCCGAGCTTGAACACTTACGCCGAGAAGCAGTCCAGCGCGAGCAGAAAGAGCGCGAGGAACGCATTGCCCGAGAAGCGGAGGAACGTGCACGGCGTGAAGCTGAGCAAGCCGCGCAGGCTGAACGCGAGGCCGTGGCGCGGCGTGAGCGGCAGGCAAAAGACGAAGCGGCGCGTAAAGAGCGCGAGGCCAAGGAAGCCGCAGAGCGCCGTGAGCGGGAATATCAGGAAGGCATTGCCAAGGCAAAGCGTGATGCAGAGTTAGCCGCCCGGCGTATTCAGGAAGAACACGACCGCAAAGAGCGTGAGCGCGTAGCCGAGCAAGAGCGGCAAGAGCAGGCCCGATTGGATGCCGAGCGCCGCCAGCAGGAGGAGGTTGCCCGCCGCCAAGCCGACAAAGAGCATCGCGCCACAATCAATCGCACAGCCATGCAGGCCATGATCGACGGCGGCATGCCCGAGGAATGCGCGAAGCAGGCTATCACGCTCATTGCGCGAGGGCAGGTGCCCGGAATCACCATCAACTATTAGCAGCCCTCGAAGGGGCTTTTTTATGCCGGGAGGTTTTATGTCAGCGCATCCCGAATGGACGACGCGAGAGGTGGCCGTCTTGCGCCGAGAGTATCCGCTGGGCACGCCGGTAACAGAAATTGCCGCGATGCTTGGGCGTTCTCAGCAGGCAGTGCACGTCAAGGCGCAGCGGCTCGGCGTCCGCCACCCACTGCAAGACGCCAGCGTAGCGGTTTCGCGATTTGAGCAGGAGCGCGGCGCACCGCTAATTGAGATAGCCATGCAGTACCGGAATATGAGGCTAGCCAGACGGGAGTTAGCGGCTGACATAGGCCTTTATTGTGAGACGCTAAAGCGGTTTATACCGCCTGAGATATGGCATTCATGGCCGCATTACACAGCCGGTAGACGGCTAGCCAACGAACAACGCAGAGCCTAGCGCCTCGCCTGTCGGGGCTTTTTATTGGAGTGAACAATGAGCCTTTTTCCCTTTTCTCACAAATTAATAAGCCGAGTGACCGGCGATCCTGCTGATCAAATTGAGACGGTTTCCGTGGGGCGCGCCACTGTATATGCGGACTTTGATGACGAAGAGACGGCGGCGATATTGCCCGAATCTCAGGCGGCCATTTTTTACCGCCTACAAGGCGAAAGTAAGCTCAAAGTTGCCATTATCATGGTTGACGAGTTTCGACAAGCGGCAGGTGAAAAATGAGCTACCTGGATTACAGCCACTGGATGCTTGTCGAGTGGGCTCAAGCCGAAGCGCGGGATGCCTGGGAGCGGTATGTGGAGGGGTTATGACCACATACGAGGAAATCTCCACCTGCCGAAAGCGCAACAGGCGCTACTGGAACCAAGGCAGCCGCTACATTATCGCCCACATACGCGAAGCCCAGCGCCTCCAAGATCACGACCGCGAAGCGCACTGCCGCCGATGGTTGGCCAGTTCCCGGAAGCAGCGCGCCGAGCATGCCTACCTGAAAGATGGCCTATGAAGCCCACAACTAAACGCTGTCCGAAATGCGACTGCATACGCCTTCGCCTATTCCCAAGCATGAACTACAAGCAGTGCGACCGATGCCTGCACCGCTTCCCGTGGCACCTTGATCCGGGGCAGAAGCCGCTTATCGGGCCGAGCGCAGACCGTTACATCATTACCGGAGATAAACATGGATCGAACATTGGAAAGTATCGAGGCGATTAACGAGCAGCTAGCGTCCCGAAATGAGGACATTGAAGCAGATAAAGCGGCGTTAATTGCCGAAAACGGGACATTAGCGGAGCGTGTCGCTGCGCTTGAAGAAGATAACGCAGAGTTGCGGCGGCAGCTTGTTTCAATGAGGGCGGCGTGATGGAAATCAATGATGATAATGCTACCGAGCGCTACAGGCAGATCGCTCAAGAAGCGCACGACGACGCGATGATGTATAGAGACAAGCTTGAGGCTGCTGAGCTGCGCATTGCCGAGCTTGAGCAGTCGCTAGAAAGGCAAGCCAAGGCCGCAATCAGCGGAATGGATGCAGCTAAAGCGGTGGCCAGTTCCAATTTGGAACATGCCACGCGGCTACATTCTGAATGCAGCCCGGAGGCGCTGGAGAGCGAGCGGGCGGCTAATGCTCTACTGACTGAGCGCGTTGCTGAGCTTGAGGAGCGAGAGCAGTCGCTATGGGAAACGCTAGTTAAGATTGCTGACCATATAGGCATTGATTATCAAGCAGCAAGAGGTAGGGACGGAAAACCTAGCGACGTTTACATTGAGCACATCAATCGCGTCAAAACTTTGGCACAAGCTGATGAGCTGGCTAATTGTTGCGACATCCTGACCGATAAAGGCCATGTTGACGCAGCCATTGAAGTTCACTCATTAAACCAAGAGCGACGCCAGCAGGCCGAGGCCTAGCAATGACCCACCAGCCAAGGGGCGGGCAGTGCACGGCCTGTCGCCACGCCCTCGAAGATTGCAGCCACCTACCGTTTAACCAGATGCCGCCCATGTCACGGCACAAGGGCGTCGTCATCGTTCGGTGCACTGAATATGCTCGATCAGCTACCGCAGGCCCGCCGCATAGCGAGGCTCGCACGGCTTAGCCTGGTGGGAGCATCGCCGCAGTGGCGGCTATCGACACGACTGTTTAAAGACTATGGCCGCTGATGCGGTTTTTTAATGCCTGGAGGATTTATGAGCTACACAGAAATGTATTTTTTAAAGGACAGCGGCTACGCCAAGGAGGAATTTAAAAACGCATGGCGTGGCGCGATGTACGTCTGGCAAGACGTCGCTAAGCGCTACTGCAAGATGGACCGGTTCCCGATGGGGATTATGAGCGGTGATGAAGAAAAGATGAGAGAAGTCTGGAACTTCGATAGTCGTCACCCAGGTGAGATGGCTGAGCATGACGCCATTGTAATGCTTAGCACTATGGATAATGCGCTATTAGAGCCAAGCCAATGGGAGCGAGTCGCTAACGCGTTTGAAAAATATAGCGAGGCTCACCCAGATAGCTCGCTCGGGGAGCAGGCTCAGGCGCTAAGAGGAGTGATGGAATCCGAAGAAGGCAAGGAGGTCGTTGCCATCGGCTGGTGCCAGACCAGTGTTTGCGGTGATGCATGGACTGATTTTAATGAGGATGACGACACTATTGTTTATGACCCTAAAGCCGGTGATAAGCACTGGTGGATGATAGAGCAATATAACGAGCTGCACTCACCTAAGGATGCTCCAGAGCCAGCATGATAATTTTTCCACCGATTAGCAGGCCGCCATTGGGCGGTTTTTTGTTTTCTGGAGATTGATATGACAAGCACAGCATTTGATGACCAGTTTTCAGTTTGCACGCCGGAGGAAGAGGAGGCGTTTAAAGCCATTGAGGCGCAGCAGAAGGGGCGCACATCAGAGAGCGCAATATCCAGTCAGCGAGAACGGTTTGAGGCGTGGGTGTTGTCAAATTTACCTACTTACGGAGTAGATCAATTCGTCAACGGTGGATACATACACTCTGGCACCCAATTGGCTTGGGCAGCATGGCAAGCCGCATGTCCGGAAGGCTGGCAGGTGGTGCCGATCCAGTCAGTTGATCAGCAAATAGACGCAGGCTGCGAGGCAACCGGAGATTGTGAGCAGCTGGGAGAATGTCACCACGATTGCGATTGCAGCGTTGCGCCAAAGGTCTACCGAGCCATGCTATCAGCCGCACCAAGGCCGGGGGATGCATGAAGCCGCTAACAGCACATACCGATTAACAGCCGCCCGCTGAGGCGGCTTTTCGCTTTCAAAGGAGGTGTAAAATGGCAGCCCTTTTTCTGACCCACGAAGAAATCGAGCACCTGACCGGCCGTAAGCGCTGCAAAGAGCAGAGCGACACGCTTACCAAAATGGGGGTGAGGTGGCAGGTTAACGCAGCAGGCGTATTGATCGTCGGGCGGCGTCATGTAGAGCAAGTGCTGTCTGGCGAGGGCTTGGCAGCCAATGATCAGGAGCGCAAGAAACCCAACCTTAAGGCGTTGAACGGATGAACGATAACCCGGGCATTCCGCGCGTCTACTGGAAAAGTGGCGCGTGGAGATATAAATGCAATGACCGCCAGAAGGCGCTTATAGGAAACAGCTGGATCAAGCTTGGCACAACAGCAAAGGAGGCAAAGGCAGAATTTGAGAAGTGGCAGGCGCGCTTATTTCCTAGAGCAGGCATGGGCCGCATCTTTGATCGCTACGAAGCCGAGATAATCCCTGCTAAGCGCTCAGAAGCAACGCGGCGCTCAAATATGCAGGAGCTAAAGAAACTACGCGCTGTATTCGCTGAGTGCGAGCCTGACGATATAAAGGTTCACGATATTTACGCCTATATGGATGCAAGGGGCGTGCAGTCGAAGAATCAGGCTAACCATGAGCTTGCCTTGCTCAAGCATATTTTTCGCTATGCGCAACGCTGGGGCATTGTTGAGCATAACCCAGCCGACCCGGTGACCAAGTTTAAGCTCAAGCCTCGCGACCGCTATGTAAACGATGCCGAGTTTAGTGCTTTCCTGCGCCACACATCACCTTGGGTACGCCGGTACGCTTTGCTGAAATACAAAACAGGCTTGCGGCAGCGTGACTTGCTGCAGCTTAGGCTGGATCAGTTAACGATTGATGGTATTGCTTTACGCAGCAGTAAAGTGGGCAAGCTGATCATTATCCCCTGGGATGATGAGCTAAAGGTTTTGGTTGCCGAGGTGAAGGCCGACAATTTAACGCGGGGGAAGCAGGGCGCTACCTTGTTCTGCAAGCGAAATGGAGAAGCGTACGATAAAGATCATTTCCACAGCCGATGGCAGTACGGCATGAGAAAGGCTATAAAGGAGGGCGGCATAGATCGCTTCACCGAGCACGACCTTCGTGCCAAGCATGCAACTGATGCAGAGCTATTAGGTATCGACGTACAATCCAACTTGCAGCATAGTGATCGCCGGACGACTGAGATTTACCTTCGCGCCAAACAAGTGGCCACCGTCCAATCATTAAATGCCGACCGCTTTAAAATTGACGATTTTGGGTAACGTCCCGCCCGCCAAAGCAGCTAGGTAACACCATTAAAACCACTCTGTATAACGCAACATCGTTATACAGCGCCCTAGAACGCCTTTGATTTTAAACAGAAAAACAGCACTTATACTACGGTCTTGAAAACCGGCATAGGTTAATAGCCTATCCAGGGTTCGAATCCCTGTCCCTCCGCCATCTCGATTCTAAAGCCCCGTTTTTACGGGGCTTTTTTCGTTGTGCGCCAGGCATGGCGCGTAGCGCCTTGATAGGCGCTGTTCCTGGGGGTGGTGCCTCAGGATGACTTGGGGGTGAAAGTCCCCTGCACGCCCGGCAAGGGGAAGTGCTAGCCGACGGCAAGGGTGTCTCCCGCGAGAGAGAATCTGAAGGAAGCCCGAGGCAAAACGCTGGCCTGACGAACAGGAAGTGGATACGAGGCGTCATGGCGGGGTGAGGTGGCAATGATCACTAAAGCCCAATACTTGTACGGAACGCCATGATGTAAATCCGACAGGCATAAGCGGGAAGGTCGCGCGTCTTACCCTGGGAGGTCTGGTGGTCTGCCACAGTGCTACCGGCGTCGAGAGGCGACGGGATAGATCACCAGACGTCAGCAGAGGCCATAGTAAGTGCCGGTTCACCACGGCACCAAGGGCCGAACATGAAGAACCGCGAGTAGGCGATAACGTCTCGAGGATCGATCATGAAGACAGAAACCGACGCTAATACCGTCACTCACCCAGAGGGGCAGGAGCAGAACTCCGCGCCCCGGCCGGTGAGCGTCGAGACGATCCCGGCGTCGCTATCGTGGACGAAAGTGGAGCCAACCACGCTCATGGAACGGGTCGTTGACCCGGAGAACATGGCGCGAGCTTACCGTAAGGTGGTGGCCAACAAAGGCGCACCGGGTGTCGATGGCATGACGGTGCATCAGTTAGCTGACCATCTAAGGAAGTACTGGTCAACGCTGCGCGAGCGACTGTTGGCCGATGAGTATCACCCCAGCCAGATCCGAGCCGCCACTATCCCCAAACCTGAAGGGGGAGAGCGGCAACTCGGCATCCCCACGGTCACCGACCGGCTCATCCAGCAAGCACTGTCGCAGGTGCTGACGCCGATCTTCGATCCGACCTTCTCCGAGTCGAGTTACGGCTACCGCCCCAAGCGCAGTGCCAGGCAGGCCGTATCGGCCATGAAGGCCCACGTCACCGCCGGCCACCGCTGGGTGGTCGACCTTGACCTGGAGGCTTTCTTCGACCGAGTGAACCACGACCTGCTGATGGCACGGGTCGCGCGGCACGTTGACGACAAGCGCGTGCGGCGTCTGATCCGTCGTTATCTGGAGGCGGGTATGTTCCAGCATGGCTTGCCCACGCCGAGGCGGCAGGGAACCCCCCAGGGCGGACCCCTCAGCCCGCTACTGGCGAACATCCTGCTGGACGACATGGACAAGGAGCTGGAACGCCGAGGCCACCGCTTCTGCCGCTACGCCGATGACGTGCAGGTGTATGTCAAAAGCTGGCGAGCAGGCGAGCGGGTCATGGGCAGCTTGAGTGAGTATCTCGAGAGCTCACTTCGGCTGACGGTCAATCGCCGTAAAAGTGCGGTGGACCGGCCATGGCGACGCGGCTACCTGGGCTACAGCCTCACTCGGCACAAGCAGTTGAAACTGACGCTAGCCAAGGCCAGCCTGACGCGCATGATGCAGCGTGTCCGTGAGATCCTGAAACGTGGCAGGGGGCGCAACATCCAGCGGACAATCGAAGGGTTGAGGCCAGTCCTGCGAGGATGGGCCCATTACTTCAGCCTTGTTGATGTGAAACGCCCCTTGGAAGCGCTGGATCAATGGATACGACGGCGCTTGCGCGGTCTGATCTGGCGGCAATGGAAGCGCCCGGCGACCCGGCGTCGGAAACTCCGAGGCCTGGGTCTGGACGCGTGCCGTGCTTGGAAATCGGCGGGCAATGGGCGAGGGCCCTGGTGGAACGCCGGAGCCTCGCACATGAATGAGGCCCTGCCGAGAAAGTGGTTTTACGATCTGGGCCTGATCTCGATACTCGATACGGTCAGATGGCTCAAACGTTGTTCATGAACCGCCGTGGTACGGAACCGTATGCCCGGTGGTGTGAGAGGACAGGGGAGGCGACTCCCCTTCCTACTCGAATTCTAGGCTTTCTTTTTTCTGCCCAGCAACGCTTCTATATTTTCCGCCGGTTCTTTTACGTGATGAGAACGTGATTGCAGCTTGGCGACGGCATCCCTTGCTCGATGTGGTGCTAAGTGCGCATAGCGCTCTGTCATGTTTATGGTGGAGTGACCAAGAACCTCTTTTACATCTGCCAGCGGTACGCCTTCCGACACCAGCCAGCTTGCGCATGTGTGCCGCAAGTCATGGATGGTGAAGGCTTTGATACCCGCTAAAGCACATACCTTTTTAAATATTGGGTTCGGGTAAACATAACGGCTACCATCACGCTTAGAGAACACCCAAGGAGAAGAAGGGCAATAGGTCTGGCCGTATCGATGCCGACGCTTAACGCAGCCACTGCTGGCTCGTTCAGCGGTATCGTACGACGCTTACCTGCTTTGCTGTCTTCGGGCTCCAACGTTATCAGCGTATGCTCCCAGTTCACTCGCCGCCATTCCAGCTTTAGCAGCTCGCCTTTGCGTGCGCCTGTATGCAATGCCAACTCGATAAAGTCGGCTAAGCGGTCACCCTCGCGAGTCGCTTTAGCCTTCTCGATGAGCGTGTCGGCTTCCTTGCGGGTGATCCAGCGCACGCGCCCAGGCGGTTCTTTAAGCATCCGGCCCTTCACAGGGTTGGGTAGCGACCATTCCATATGCGTCACCGCATGGGTAATCATGGCCGCCAGTATGGCCAGCTCTCGATTGATCGTTGCGGGCCCGACACCTTCGCTCTGCCGGTAGGCAATAAAGGCACGTATATCTGCACCTTCCAAAGTCCCCATCACCTTATCGGCACCAAAGAAGTCGTACAGCTTGCCGGTGCGCATCATGATGTCGGACAGCGAACGTTTATCCTGGCTGGCCAATAGATACTCTGTAGCAACCTCAGCAAAGCTGCGTTCCGGCGCCTCATCCCAATAGGATTGGCGATAAAGCTGCGCTTTCCACTTTCCTTCTAGCGCCTCTGCAGCTTGCTTGTCGGTCGTCCGAGTAGAGCGTCTAATTGGCTCGCCGCCTCCCGGCGGGGATAGGTAGACCCACCAATAAGGCGAGTCTGGGCGCTTATACGGCATGGCTTTCCTCCCGTTTTCGCGCCGGGTGCATCGGTAGTGTCGCTTACCGATGCAGCTCCGGCAATCATGGCTTGCAAGGCTTGCTTATTGACGTAGGTTTTGCCGCCGATTTTGAGGCCTGGCAGCGTGCCATCCTTTACCCAGCGCGACACAGTGGCAGGATGACAAGCTACAGTTCTGTAGCAGCCTCATCGCGGCTCATTAGCATTTCGCCATGGTTATCTCCAGGCATAAAAAAACGCTCATTGGCGGCGATAGTTTTTAAAGAGTTGGGTTGATACTCGCCAATAAGGCGTATCAGGTATTAATCGCTGTCGCCTCAGTAGGGCAGCGATCCGCTTGACGTTGGGAAGATCGGTTAGCATGCTCAAACTCCGTGCATCGCACGATTACCTTATGCTTGCACTTGCTTAAGGTGGGCATGGTTGGAAAGGGGAGGTGGCTGCAGTCTTTGATAGCGTGGCGGCAGGCCATGCACATGCTGCCTTTGGAGTGGTGGGTCATTGATTGCCCTCGATCTGGCGGCTGAGTCGCGCAGTGAGTAACGGCGACAGCGAGTATCCATCCACTTCGAACCAGGATCGGTTGCAACGTCTATGAGCTGTTTCCGGTATGTTTCGACTCCCATGGCCAGCTTGTCAACTGATAAGCTTTGATTAAGGTAGCGTCCCATCACGTACCCTCATTGGCTTGGCTGAGGCGTCACGCATATCTACTGCAAATTCGCGCATACCTTTACCGCTAACATTAGGGTAATTGGGGTCTTGCGAGCACGGGCTTCGATGTGGCTGACAATATTTTCCAAGCATTCAGCCCATTGTTCGATTGCCTCAGTCTGCTTTATCGCGATTGCTTTAGCGAACTGATCAATATACTGCTCTTCAGTTGAGCCCTAGGAATTAACCAAGCATTCATCTTCTGGTTCATCATCTGGGTAATCTTCGTCTGGCTCTCCCGGGACCATGAAGAACTTGTTTTCAATAGCATGCAGATACTTTGCAAAAAGCCAGCAATTTTGAATATTCGTTACTATCACGGAGGTCTGGCGGCGAATATCGTGGCGAGCCGGACAGCCTATGGTATCCACTACCGCTTCTGCATGCGCTGCCAGTTCGTCACGCTCGGCCTTAACCTGCTCTAGCTCTTTTAGTGCGTCGGTATATTGTTGATCCATAGCCATTACGCGGCCCTCATCTAAACAAGCTGCCGCCGCAGCTCTGCATTATCTGCTTCGAGTGCAGCAATACGCTCCGCTAATATCCCATTTTCGGCAATTAATGCCGCTTTATTCGCTTCAGTCCTCATGTCGGGATGCTAACTGCTCGTTAATGGCCTCTAGGCTTTTTCAAGTGCTTGGTCCAAGTTTATCTCCGGTAACGATGTAACGGTCGCGGCTCGTCCGGCCAGTAGGCAGCGCTTGGTCAGGGCTTTCAATATGCCGCTCCCAGGTTTCCCGCGCTTCGGCTTTAGCCATCTTGGTGAGCATCAGTTTGCTGTAGTCTAGATAACCCATAACTTGCCTCGACTATTTCTAAGAAACCTCTATCATGCTGCCGCTACCTTAAGGATGTCTTACCTTGCGCTGCTCGTTATAAAGCCCTCGCTTTCGCGTGATACGGCCTGCGCTGGCTGGGCAGCGCCTTCCCCTGCTTGCTCATACGTTGGCGAGTTAGCTGACCCAGCAGTGAGCCATTCGCCAGTGGGATTGCGGGCTATTGTCCATAGCTGTGTTTTTAGCCTTTTATCCTCGCGGTTGAATAGGTAACGCTGATCTCTGCTTCAATCGTGAACGTGTTATCGCATCGCTCGCATTCACGCTCTTGCTCTCTATTGACCATGCCGTCAATTTCTTCGCTTTCTGCTTCAAACTGTAAATCGCAATAGGGGCAGCGCGGATTATCCTCAAGGCGGTAATCAATCTCGTCTTGCTTTTTCGGCATCGCTGCAAGCGATTTCGTCTTTTCTGCCTCGTGCTCAATCTCGGCGCAAGGCTTGCATTGCCGGTCTTTGTAGTCTTTACGGAAAAGCTGAGTAGCTCCACTCCAGGTACGCTTCATATCCGGCGTTAACAGCGGCTCGTTAATGAGAATTGGTGCCTGCATAATTTCCTCCAGACAAAAAGAAGCCCACTGGCGACGTACGTCATCACAGTGGTAGCCTTCGTTAATAAAAAAGGGGAATCACATGGCTTTCCACAACCCTGACCCGAAAATGCGGGATATTGAAAAGCGCAATGCTGCCGCCCGTACCGCGCTGTATCGCAGAATATGGCGCGCTCTGCGAAAGGCAGTGATGGCGAAGTCTAAAAAGCCCCGCAATGCGAGGCGCTAGGCTCTACGTTTCGGTATTTGAGCGCCCCGATCAGGCGTCAGTTAAAAGGGATTTCGTCGTCGAAGTCGTCATACTGCGCAGGATTGAGGGCGCCGTATGGCTGATGGTTATTTTGTGATGGACGCTGGTTATGCGGGGGCTGTTGTTAGCCTCCGTTGTTTGCTGGCGGATGGCCGTTGCCATGCTGTTTATTGGGCTTGAAGCACGACATGATTACCCTATCGCGGTTATCCGGATTAGGCGCAATCCTGCCGGATTAAACCAGCGATGCAGAATGATGAACTCATTGCCGTCGTCGCTTTTCATCAGCGTGCCGACGTTTTGCCAGCGAGCTTTTGTCTGGCCTGATTATCGGTCTTGGTATTCGCCGGTTTTAACGGCAATGGGATTTCGTAATTGGCAATAATGTGGCCATACCGAGATTCCTCTAAGTGTTTGGCGGGCATCTCTGGTAATCTCGCGTTATCGCGAGGTAGGAGATACAGATGAGAAAATTGCAATTAACTGCTGCGGCAGTTATCGCTGCAGCGCTGTCTGGTTGCGCGGTATACAGCGACGGCTATGGGTACGGCGGGCATCGTGACTACGAGCGGGGTTCGGACGTCCCGAATGGGCATCTTCCGCCTCCCGGTGAATGCCGAATCTGGTACACAGATAGGCCACCTGGCCACCAGCCGCCTCCTGGCGATTGCCACAAGTTGCGATATCAGGTGCCACCTGGCGCTCGCCTGATACACGGCTAATTCTGGAAAAAAGCCCCTCGGGTGAGGGGCGAATGCAGGGAAATGGTCGGCATTCTCGGCCTCGACCGGGGCGCTGGGTCTCACTATCGCAGTTAGCGCGTCTTAGCTATCCTGAAGTTTCCACACACCAGGAGCTAAAAAAATGGCTGACACAATCACGGCACAATGCCCAGACTGCGGCAATACCGAACTCAGCATCCCTGATAACGATGATGAGCAAGTTGTTTGCGCCGCTTGCGACTCCGAAATAGGCACTAAGCGATCTTTCCTTGATAATCTAGATAAAATTGGCAAAGAGATTGGTGATGGCGTTTTGGGTGTCTTCGGTGCCAGTGGCAAGGGCATCAAGAACCGATAAGCGCCTCGCTTCGCACTTTGTTGGCCAGCTCGTGCAAGTCGTCATTACTGATCTGATCTGCCGTGCTGGCCGACTCAGTAAACTGGCTTTCGGGTGCGCCCTGGATATGACTAAGGCGCTTCCATTGACATGTCGTAGCCTTCACGCACTCCCCTTGGTCTCTCGCGCTCTCCACGCGTAGAACTGAAGGGACTCGTAACTGCCTGTTCCTGGCCACTACCGAAGACGCCTTCCTAAGTTGCATGGAATTACTTTCCCTTTGGCGTTCCGGTTTCATGGAGCCCGTTGAATCTCCAGCTTTGCCACCGCACATATATGCCCAGCAGGTTATGGCGCTTTGTTTATAGGAGCGGGGTATCATTGAGGTGGATATCGAATATTGGATTGGCAAGATGTCGGATTTCCAGCAGATTGATCCTCAACAGCGGAAAGCAGTCCTTAACTATATGTTGGAGGCGAGTATTCTGCGCAGTTGCAGCGGCGTAATGGGGATTGGAAAGCGTAGGGAGCGTACTTTCGGCTTCCGGCGCTTTATAGAGCTGGTTTCGGTTTTTACGATACCATCTGTGGTGAAGGTTTTTCATGGAAAGCAGGGACTGGCTGAGGTACACGAACTTACTTTTGCCGTGGGTAAGTCAGTTAGTCCGGTTCTGCTGACTCTCGGGGGTAGGAGCTTGTCTACTACTTATGTTGACTGGCCGAGGCGTCGGCCCTTAGCGGAATCTACAGAGCTTAAAGGTTGCTCTCAGTGGCTTGGATCTGGCCTTCCGATGCACTGCGCTCTCTGTCAGGGGATTGGATGCGAGTTACTTCCTACAGAGATTTCTAATGGGTATTCTAAGCGGGCCGAGACAATGCTTGAACAGCTCCGAGAAGAGTTTGGCTTGGAGTCTGAGCAGACCGCGGTTCTGATCGACAGCGACCGAAATGCAACTTGGTGGACACATTTTCCGGCGTTATATTGCAACGCTGCAATAGCCGATGCACTGCTGCACTTTGGCCGCAAGCAAACTTCAACGTTTTCGACGTATTTACGTTTTGACCCCAACAGCTATGGCGCAACCTTAATTTCCTCGCAGGATGGGCGCTTGGTTTTTAAGGAAGAATTTTGTGAGTTTTTCGCCGATAGCATTGGCTTTTCAGGTGGTGAAAAAAAGAGCTAGCAAAGCCAAGCGCTGACGAGTCAACATTGTCATCACCAAGAGGTACGACAGAAGGAAAGGTCGCTAAGTATAACAGGGGGATAACCTTGCGGCCTTTTCGTATGACGTAAAGAACCATAGCCCAGGAATCTACAAGCGAATCGTGTTCACGATCCAGCGAGCCGTGCCGTTTTTCACGATTTCATACCGGCACCTGAAAGGCATAATGACAGTAAAATGCGACTGCGTTGGAAACATAAAGGCAGCGATGCCTACTTTGATGCCCATTCGCTTTCCGATGGAACCCAGCGATTTATCTGCATGGCCACCTTACTGTTACAGACCAACCTTCCTTCTCTGATATTGCTGGATGAGCCCGAACTGGGCCTGCATCCCTATGCCATATAGCTACTAGGCTCGATGCTCTGACTGGTTAGCCAATCTACATAGATCATCATTTCTACTCAATCTGTCTCGCTGGCCAATGAGTTCCGTGCTGAGGATATGGCCGTGGTCGAGCACCGGAAAAATCACTCTACTTTTAAGCGCCTAGATACGAACTCCCTGGAAGCATGGCTGGAGGACTATCGCTTGGGTGACTTATGGGAGAAGAATCTGCTGGGAGGAGGGGCCCCCGCGTGATTCGACTAGGCATTAGCGCTGAAGGAGCGACTGAACGAGTGTTTGTAACACGTGTTTTGGCTCCGGTATTAGCCCAGAATCAAGTGCTTGCTAGCCCCATTGGTATGCGCGGGCGTGTGCTACTTGAGCGCATCGATAAAGAGCTTAGCAAGTCGATGGCTATGTTTGACCATGTAACAACGTTTTATGACTTTTATGGTTTCCATAAACGCCCGTCGGGTGACGTTTACGCTCTAGCAGGTGCTATCAATGGTCTTGTACCCGAGGATAAACGTCATCGATTTACTCCCTATGTTCAGCAGTACGAATTTGAAGCCCTCGTGCTAGCAGTACCTGATTATGCAGAGGAAGTCATTGGCGTTGGTGGTCTGGGTGAACAAATCCGTAAAATAGTTGAGCAAAGTGGTGGTGCTGAACTCGCAATGATGGTTATGACACCTGTCCTACGCGGCGTATCAAAGCTATTGCCCCACGTTATGATAAAAAATTCCATGGGCCAGTAATGTTGGAAAGTAGTTTACAGGAGGCGAGGGCGGGTTGCCCTCACTTCGATGCTTGGCTGAAATGTATTATGCAGTTGAAAGAGGACTAGATGAGGTATGACAAAATCATGATCAAATTATCGGTTTTTTAGCAGGGCAGGTTATACCTATAAATCACTCCCCATTTTCGTGAGCAGACCTTGCGTAGTATCCTTACGGCGCTGGTGCAACTTCGTTGGGTACAGCGACAGACATATCAAAACGATAAAATTCACAACAGAGTAAAGTATGGTAAGTCGCCACAAGGTTACTATCACTGACATCGCCGAACGGGTGGGCATGACCAATATGACAGTGTCGCGTGCCTTGAACAATCCTGACAAGGTGAAAACAGCGACCCGGGAGAGGATCCTCGCTGCTGCGAAGGAACTGGGGTATGTCCCTAATGCTTTCGCTAGCCATCTTCGTAGTCGCAAGAACCGGCTGATTGGCTTGATCACGGCAAGCGTGGATAATCCCTTTTATAGCGAGGTGATTAAGGCGGTTTCCCGTGCGGCCGAGGAGCGTGACTACACCATCATTCTGATTGATACAGATGGATCGCCGCAGCGCGAGGAAGTGGCGATCGAAACTCTGCTCAGCTATCAGGTGGCCGGCATTATTCTTTCGCCCGTCTCCGACGCTGCCGCCTATCGCCCAGCTTACCTTGAGCGCTTGCGTGCTACCCGCTTACCAGTGGTTATGCTGGATCGCACCTTGAACGTATCCGACTTCAGCCGTGTGGTACTGGACAACCGTCTTGCGGGGAGTCTGCTTGGTGAACTGCTGGTGAAGAAGAATATCCGTCGGGTGCTTGCTTTGACGGGGCCGCGTGACTCGCGGATTACCCAAGACCGGCTGACCGGCCTAAAGACAGCCTTTGACGTGGCGGGCGTCTCTTTGGCGGTGGAACAACGCCCTGGGGACTACACCCTGCAACCGGCCTATCGTGATATGGCCAATTACCTACGCCAAGGCAATCTCCCCGAAGCAGTGTTTGGGTTCAATCAGCTGATTACACTGGGCGCCATGCGTGCCCTGCATGATGCACGTGTGTCCAGGAGCGATGTGATGGTATTGGGCGTCGACCGTTTGCCGTATGCTGATATCTTCGAGGTGTCAGTGCCTTGTGCTGCGCATGACACCTACCGGTTAGGGCACGAGGCATTTCGCATACTCTTTGAACAGATTGAGGACCCCGTGGCTGCTGGCCGTGAGGTCGTGATCTCCGCCACACTTATATCCTCCGGCGGTAACTGATAGTCATCAGCTTTCGTCGTACAACATACCCTCGCCCTCGGTGACCACTTGATCGACGGTGAAACCAAAGTGGGCAAAGAGGTCTTCTGCCTTGCCGAATTCCCCAAAGGTGTGCATGTCGATGACACGGTCATCTAGGCCGACATACTTGTACTAGTAGGAGTAGTGGCTGGCCTCAATGGCGATGCGTTTGGTCACGCTGGGCGGCAGCACGCTCTCGCGGTACTCGGCATCCTGGACGTCGAAGGTGCTGGTGGAGGGCCGTGAGGCCACCCGTACCGAGTGGCCCTTGGCCTTCATCTCGACGGCGGCGTCCATGGTCAGACCCACCTCTGAGCCGGTGGCGATCAGGATAAGATCAAGTGACACCACGCGCCCTTTAGGGACATCCTCTTTCAGGCCATGCCCACCACGCTGAATATTGGCCAGCGGCGCTTTGTCGCGCTGCTGATGGGGCAAATTTTGACGCGACAGTACCAGCGCGGTGGGCCCGCTTGCCGTTTGAGGGCGGCATCCCTAGCGACGGCGGTTTCTACCACCAGCCCTCGACCTCGCCGCCAATGGAGATACCGTTGTCGTCATAGAAAGCCACTATCTTGCCTAAGCCTTGAGTGCCAGCCAATGACGCCACCTCGTGAGAGATGTCCTCCATCAGGCAGCCGTCGCCTAGGAAACACAAGGTGCGGTGATCGATCAGCGTGTGGCCGGGGCGATTGAACTTCGCCGCTAGGGTGCGCTCGGCAATGGCCATGCCCGCAGCGTTGGCTAGTCCTTGGCCCAGTGGGCCAGTAGTGGCCTCGACGCCAGCGGTGTAGCCCAGTTCCGGGTGGCCCGGGGTCGTGGAGTACCACTGGCGAAAGTTCTGCAGATCCTCGAGGCTTAGCGCGTAGCCGGACAGGTGCTGCAGTGAGTAGAGCAGCATCGAGCTGTGGCCATTAGAGAGCACGAAGCGTCCGGGTTGGCCGGGTTGTGGCTCAGCTGACCGTCCCACAGCACTTCGGCGATATCGGCCATGCCCATTGGAGCGCCGGGATGGCCGGACTTTGCCTTCTGCACGGTATCCATGGAGTGCGCGCGAATGGCATTGGCCAGTTCGAAACGTGACGACATAAGGATTCCCGAACGGTGGCTAGTTGGAAGCTCAGGTTGCGAGATCAGAGAGTCGCCAAGCGGTCGGCGATTAGTTCCTCCAGACGTTCCTGATCATCGGCGAAGCGACGAATACCTTCGGCCAGTTTGTCATTGGCCATGGCATCCTTGTTATGATCCCAGCGGAAGGCGGACTCGGAGAGTGGAGTAGGACGAGGACCACCGTTGCGTGTCATTAACACCTTGGGTTCCACCTCGCCCGTTGTGGTAGCGAGTTCCTCAAGCAGCGCAGGTGAGATGGTTAATCGGGGGCAGCCGGCGAGTGCCAGCACCTGGTCGATAGTGCGGAAGCTCGCGCCCATCACCACAGTATCGAAGCCACCTTGGTTGACCCGTTCGCAGACGCCGCGCACGAATTGCACTCCAGGGTCGTTCTCGGGGGGGAAATCCTGGCCAGTCTCCTTTTTGTACCAGTCGGTGACACGGCCGACAAACGGTGAGATGAGAAAGACGCCAGCATCGAAACAAGCTTGGGCCTGGGCGTCGCTGAACAGCAGCGTCAGGTTGCAGTTGATGCCCTCTTTCTCCAGCACCTCGGCTGCGCAGATGCTTTCCCAGGTCGATGCCATCTTGATCAGCACTCGATCCTTAGATACGCCGCGTTGCTCGTAGAGCTCGACCAGCTCGTGGGCCTTGCGTATGCTGGCCTGGCTGTCGAAGGACAGCTTGGCGGCGACCTCGGTGGACACACGGCCGGGCGCCAGCTTGGCGATCTCGCTGCCCATGGCCACGGCAAGGCGATCCACGGCATGCTCTTCTCGCTGGCCGTTGCCCTTGGACTTGACTGCCGCGAGCTCTTGATCGATCAGTACCTGGTAGCTTGGCAGATCGAAAGCCTTGAGGATTAGCGAGGGATTGGTGGTGGCATCATGGAGTTGATAGCGTTTGATGGCGTCAAGGTCGCCAGTATCCGCGACCACCAGGGAGTGCTGGCGAAGGGCGTCGAGTCGTTGGGTCATGGAGTATCTTCCTCGAATAAGTGGTCGGTTATGTAAGGCATCGGGGTTGGTGTTCAGCTGTAATGATTTTCCAGGGCCTGACAGTAACGGGCATAGGCTTGGCCATAGGCAGCGACGCGGTTGGGTTCGGGGTTGGTTCGGGATCTCTCGTCGAGACGCACCAGCCGCGCACAGAGGTCTTCGAGCGAGGTGCTGGGATAACGCTCGCACCAGGTAGCCTGCAGTGCTGCACCTAGCGCTGCGGCATCGGTGGCCATAGGGCAGATCACCTGGGTGCCAGTGATATCGGCAACCATCTGGCGCCATGCAGGGCTCTTGGCACCGCCGCCTATCAGATACGGTGTTGTGGTTTGCGGTTTCGGTATCGCACCATAGCTTGGCCGGATGCACCGGCTCTCCCGCTGCGTCCAGTGCTACCAGACCATGCTGCTGGCCAGAAACGCCGATGGCACGAATTGCCCGTGGTTCGATACAAGCGTCGGTCACGGCGCCAGCAAAGGCGCCGCGGAAGGCCGCCACCCAGTCGGCCGGACCTGCTCGCGGCGGGCGTGGGCGCCTTTGCTCAGGGCGTGAGGACGGCTCGCTTCGCCGAGGATTCGTCCAGCGTCGACATCAACCACCACAACCTTGGTACTCTGGGTACCACGGTCAACACCGATATACATGTCAGGTTCCTTTTAACGCAAGGGGCTAGTGAGACGTGAAGCCACCATCGATCGGCAGGCAGGCACCGCTGATCATCGAAGCGGCCGGGCTGAGGAGGAAGGCCACCGGCAGGGCGACTTCCCGAGGGGTGGCAAAGCGACCTAGGGGAATGGCGGCCAGCATTGGGTTGCGCTTGGCGTGATCGGCCCAGGCACGTTCGGCCATGGGGGTCAGGGTCACGGTCGGGTTGACACTATTGACGCGGATGCCCTGGGGGCCCAGCTCGAGGCATAGCACACGTGTCATGGCATCCATGGCGGCCTTGGACGCGCAATAGCCGAGGTGGCCGGGCAGAGCAGCCATAGATGCTTGGCTTGAGACGTTGACGATGCTGCCTTGGCGGCCGTGCGCGATCATGTGGCGGGCCGCTTCCCGTGACACCACGGCACTGGCAGTGACGTTCGTGGTCATGATGTCCCCGAGATCCTTCGCTTTGAAATCCAAGACATCGTCTAGGATCGAGATGCCAGCACAATTGACCAAGCCATCAAGGACGGGCATTTCTAAGAAGGCCGCGATAACCGCGGCCTCATCGGTGATATCGACGGCTAGGGTGCGTGCTCCTATCTCTTTCTCGAGTTTGGCTAGCTTGTCCCGGTTGCGACCAAACAGTACTAGTTCGGCACCGAGTTCAACTAGAGATCGCGCGATATCGAGACCGATGCCGCTGGTCGCCCCCGTAACGAGAATGCGTTGGTTGTGGAGTTCGAAGTTCATGATGTGGCGTTACTCGCTCGATTTGTGATTGGGATTTAGCCGATGCATGATCGGCTTGAGCGTTGGGTAAAGCTGGCAATACAGAGTGAAGAGCTTGTCGTAATGTCGTGCAGCGTCTTCAGACGGAACGGAACGCTCAACTAGGTTGCCATGCTGCAGGGGGTCGGCCAGGTCGATAAGACCGGTGGCCTGCCCGGCGAGTAGTCCGGCCCCTAGGGCCGCCTCGACATTTTCTTGGTAGGTGTAAACGGGCATGCGGGTCACGTCGGCGATAATCTGCATCCAAAGATCTGACTGGGTAGCTCCGCCAACCACAATTAGATGGTCATCCAGTGTCACGCCTTGTTGGGTACCTGCCTCAATATTGTGTCGTAGAGCGAAGGTGACGCCTTCAAGCACGGCGCGATACAGGTGATGGCGACGGTGATAGAGACTGAGGCCGATGAAGCAGGCGCTGGCTTTTGCGTCCCATACAGGACTTCGCTCGCCCATCAGGTAGGGCAGGAATAACAGGCCATTAGCACCGGGGGGAAGCTCGCGAGCAGGTGACTCAAGCTGCTCGAAGGCGCTGCCGACCTCGCTGGCGGTCGCCTTATCCTCGCCGCAGAAGGTATCGACGTACCAGCTGACCGAGGCGCCTGCAGTCAAAGCGCCACCGAAGGTGTAGAGGTCTCGGTCGCTGTTCAACACATGCGGCATGCTGATCAACCCGTGCCTTGCATCGACACGCTTGTTGATTACCCCCCAGCACATACTGGTGCCGATCATGGCGACATGGTTGCCGGGTCGTGTCGCCCCCGCCGCTAGCGTCGCCATTGCTGCATCTACCCCCCCGGCGACGATAGGGATACTGCTGCGTAGTCCCAGTGACTCGGCCAGAGAGGGCAGCAGTCCACCGACGACTGATCCCGAGTCCACCAGCTGAGTCGGAAGCTTGTTGCGGTCGAGACCCAGAGCGTCGAGCATTTCCTGCGACCAGGCATGTGCTGCCAGGTCGTAGATGCCGCCGATGTTGCCCGCAGAGCAGTGGTCGATGGCGATCTCTCCGCACAGAAGATAGTTGATGTAGCTATTGGGCGGCAGTAAGTAACGAGTTTGCTCCCAGACTTCAGGTTGTTCGGCCTTGAGCCACATCATCTTAGTGAAGCCGTAGTAGCTGTCCACCCCGTTGCCGGTGATATCACCAAGTAGATCCAGGTCGATATGATCCTTCACCCATTGAACCTGGGTCTCTGCTCGGCGGTCCATCCAGATCAAGCAGGGGTGCAGGGGGGTTATCTCGGAGTCGACTGGTATACCAGAGCCACCATATAGACTACTAACGCATAGCCCTTTGACACTCGCTGGATTGACCCCAGGATGGTCAAGGCAGCGACGGAGGCAGACAAGCACGGCCTGCCACCATGTATTCGGCCACTGCTCAGCCCATAATGGGCGAGGGGTGTCGACCCGGTAGCCCTGGCTATACTCGGTCAGGATCCGGCCCTGGGAATCGATCACTAAGGCCTTGGTACTCTGGGTGCCAATGTCGATACCAATGACGGTTTCCATACGGTTCTCCTTTTTTCGGCGCGAGACTAACCCGTGCCGAAGCACGTGCAGGGGCTCAAGGAGTCCGCTTGCGGCTAATGTATATCGCCAACAGGATAATCAGGCCCTTGATGACGTTTTGGAGGTAGGGCGAAACGCCCATCAGGTTAAGACCGTTGTTGAGCACGCCAAGCAGCATGGCGCCTACCAGCGTGCCGAGAACCATTCCTCGCCCACCGGTGATAGCAGCGCCGCCCAGCACCACAGCGGCGATGGCGTCGAGCTCGAAGCCGACCCCGGCGTTGGGCTGGCCGCTCATCAACCGTGAGGTCAAGATCAACCCGGCAATGGCCGCAGTCGTACCACTCAGGGTGTAGACCAGCAATTTATAGCGGGACACTCGGATACCGGACAGCCGAGTTGCCTCCTCATTGCCGCCAATGGCATACAGGTAGCGTCCGGTCGCAGTATGGTGGAGTAGCAAAAAGCCGAGTGCGTAGACGCTGATCATGATCAGTATCGGGGTTTCAATACCGGCCAGGTTGCCGCGACCGAAGAAGGCAAATTCCGGGGGGAGGCCGGAAATCGGGTAGCCTCCGGTGTATATCAAGCCAAGCCCGCGGGCAATACCCATTGTTGCCAAGGTGACGATGATGGGTGGCATGCCGGCAAAAGCAACAAAAAAACCATTGAAAGCCCCGAAGCCCGCACCTACCAATACGCCTAGCAGGATGGCTAGCGACGGAGGAACCCCCGCCACCATTAGCCCAGCCATTACCGTTCCCGACAAGGCCATTACCGGGCCCACCGAGAGGTCGATGCCGCCGGTGAGAATGGCTAGGCTCATCCCCACAGCTATGATGGCAATGATCGAGGTCTGACGCACCAGATTGGCTTGGTTGCTTATGGTTAGAAAGTTGTCGTTGATAACAGACATAGCAATGAAAACGACGATGAAACCAATCAGTGGGTAGAAGATCGGAGTACGGCGCCAACTGGCCAGCCGCATCTTGTGGGACTGGTGGGTGTTGCCGGGTATTGAGTCGAGCTGGCTCATGAGCTGAGTCCCCCCGTGGCGTGATGCATGATGGATTGTGAATTGAGATCGTTGCCTTGCAGTTCGGCGGTGATCTGTCCCTGGTAGAAGACCGCTACGCGATCGCATAGACCAAGGATTTCGGGGAGTTCGGACGAAATCATGATGATCGACACGCCTCGGGCGGTGAGCTCTTTCATCAAGGCGTAGATCTCTGACTTGGCGCCGACGTCAATGCCGCGGGTGGGCTCATCGAAGATCAGCACCTTACACTGGTGGCCAAGCCAGCGGGCGATGACAACCTTCTGCTGGTTGCCGCCGCTGAGATTGCCTACTGGGGTTTCAGGGCTGGGAGCCTTGACGCGGACTGCCTTCATCAGATCGGCGGCAGTACTAGTCTCATGGCGGCGCTTGATCAGTGGTAAGACACCCTGAAATTGTGTCAGATTGTTCAGGGAGATGTTTTCGCGACACGAGAATGGCAGGATCAGTCCTTGGATCTTGCGGCTTTCCGGTAGAAGGCCGATCCCCTGCTTCAGGGCGGTGGCGGGATGTAAGAGCTTAGTTGGCTTGCCCTCCATAAGGATCTTGGCATGCACGGGTCGCGTCGCACCGATCAGCCCCATAGCCAGTTCTGTGCGGCCCGAACCCACTAGGCCAGCAAAGCCGAGGATCTCGCCGCGGTGAAGCTTCAATGAATGCTCGGGGCCATTAACATCAAGGCGCAGGGATTCAATGTCTAATACCACATCGTTATAGTCGGCATCACTACGGTGTTCGGGGTAAAGGTTCTCAACGCGGCGGCCAACCATTTTCTCGATCAGGTCGTCGGGCGTGGTAGAAACGACGTCGCAGTCGTCGACCTTCTCACCATCACGCATCACGGTGACACGATCGCAGATGGTGAATATCTCTTCCATATGGTGTGATATGAATACCATGCCGACCTGTTGTTCGCGCAGTTTTCGCATGATGGTGAACAGATGATCGGCTTCGCTAGGCGTGAGGGTTGCTGTCGGCTCGTCGAGGATCAGGATTCGTGCTTTCAGCGACAGGGCCTTGGCGATCTCGATGAACTGCTGGTCGGCGACACTCAAATCGACGATGGGCCGGTCGAGGGGGATCGAGACCTTGAGGCGGTCTAACAGGTGCTGCGCCTCGGCGTTCATGCTGCATCGGTCTCGCAGCCCGAACCTGTTACGCAATTCGCGCCCAAGGAAGATATTATCCACGGCATCCAGATCAGGGATCAGGCTGAATTCCTGAAAAATGATACCGATGCCTGCGTTGAGGGCGTCTTGGTAGCCATGGAAATGGCATACCTCGCCATTGATGCTGATCTCACCTTCATCCTGTCGGTAGATGCCGCAGAGAATTTTCATCAGAGTCGACTTGCCGGCCCCGTTTTCGCCGAGCAGAGCATGCACCTCGCCAGCATGGACATCGAGCGATACATCCTTGAGGGCCCTCACCCCGGGAAATGACTTCGAGATGTGCCTCAGGGAAAGTAATGGAGTCATAGGGATACCCTCGTGTGCCGCCCGCAGGGGCAGCACACGTCATCATCGGTGGGAGGGGTTACCAGCTAAAATCAGCGGCCTTGTCGCGGTCGATCAGTTGTACGTCGATGGGAATTTCCGCGGGCGCAGTTTCTGCACCCCAGTGCTTAGCCAGCGCTAAGCCGAGCCCCACACGCACCATGTCTGCGGGATATTGCGCTGAGGTGGCGATGAACGCGGAATCAGCCTTCTGGATCTCTGTAACTGCCTCGGGATGACCGTCGACGCTGACCAGCTTGATGTCCTTGCCACTGGCCTCAATGGCGATTAGAGCGCCCATCGAGCCGATATCGTTGACGCTGAAGAAACCATTGAGATCAGGGTTTGCCTGGATGATGTTCTCGGTGACCGTCATCGCATGGGTACGCTCCTGACGGCCATTCTGTTTGGTTACTATCTCGATGCCATCGTACTCATTAAGTGCATCGGTGCAGCCTTCGATACGTTGCAGGATCGGCACAACCGGAATGCCATCCAGTAGGGCTACCTGACCTTCACCATCGAGTTGTTGGGCTAGGTATTCGCAGGCTAAGTAGCCGGCGTCATAGTTTTTGGAACCCACGAAACCATCCACTGGGCCCTCTGCCTGGGCATCGATCGCGACCGTGGTAACGCCTGCCTCTTGGGCAGACAATACCGCCGTTTCAACCCCGACGGAGTCGGCGGGGTTGAGTAGCAGAATATCGATGCCTCGCTGGATCATGTCCTCTACGTCGCTGACCTGTTTGGAGACATCGTGGCGCGCATCGGTGACAATGACCTCAGCCCCTAGGCTCTCTGCGGCGGTTTTGAGCGCCTCCTGCATGGTCACAAAGTACTCGTTGTTGAGCTCCTGGAAGGACATGCCGATTGTCAGGGTATGCTCATCGGCTGCTGCGGTTCCTGCTACAAAGACGGCTGCGCAGACAGAGGCAAGAGCCGCCTTGCGAAAATTTGCCGTGTTCTTATTAATTTTCATTGTTAACTCCGTGATTGTTATTGTTTCTCTGAAAGGTTTTCAATGTTGACAAGACTATTAATGTTAACGTCAACAATTCGAAGGCTATGTGTCCTTTAGAGGCTGGTCAACGGTCATTCGACCAATGTCTATTCCTCTAAAAGTTTTACAAGTGGCCAAAGCGTTCATTCAAAACTGTAAGAGGTTGTAAGGTTACTTGATCTCATTAAGCTAAAAAAATACCTTAATAGTTGCTGTATTGAATGCTTTCTACATATCAAAGTTGCTAGGTAAAACAATCATGTCTCGGATGGTTACATTCCGGGGGCGAGTAAGCATGAACATAATCGCATCAGATACATCCGTCGGCTCGATGATACTGCCGGATTCTTTTGCCTTGCGCAGGTTTTCCTCTGGCCAATCGGCAAGCAATGCGCTATTGACAGGGCCGGGAGACACAGAAGCCATGCGAATGCCGTGCTTGTTGACCTGGCGACGAGTAGTCTGGACGAAGCTGTTGATGGCCCACTTGGAGGAGGCGTAGACTGGTTCCCAGGGCACGGGGAAATGCCCTGCAACGGAGCTTGTCACCATAATGTCGCCCGTGCGACGTTCGATCATATAGGGCAAGACGTTATGGACATTTTTCATCACTACATTGACGTTCAAGTTCAGCATTCTGTCGATGGCAGCAGGGGAGGTATCGAGTAAATCGCCGCCGATATAACTACCAGCATTAGCGTGGAGAATATCCAACTGGCCTGCTTTCTCTAGAATTTGTGAGAGGAGAGTGTCGCAGTCCTGAGGGTCGAGCAGGTCAATAACTAAAGGAAGCGCGGCTTCGCCAAGTTCTTCACAGATGGCTTTCAGCGCAGCATCATCTCGATCAATCATAACCACTCTGGCGCCAGCATCAATCATGGCCTTTGCGGTGGCCAGCCCGATACCTGATGCTGCACCAGTAACGGCAGCAACCTTACCAGTAAGTTCATTAGCCATCTTATAATCTCCTATACCTTCAAGTTCCTCGCTCTTGATCCGTCTCAAAAGCACACGTAGATAAAATTGACGGCATGATATGTTGACGTCAACATTTATGAGGCTATGCTTTATTAAAATACGAATCAATGGGAACAAGACCAATGTCTAGGTTCCGATGCTTTTGAGGAGATTTGAGTTCAACGTCTGGCTAGCATTCGATACAGGAGCAGCCGCTGTGCTTTAGCACAGCGGCTGCTCCTGTATCGTTTCTCAAACATATCTCCACGCTGATAAGCAGGTGACACTTTATTTTAATGGCGTGGGCTAACGCCATTTCGGCAACGTCCCTCGGGTAGCTGGTCACTCCCCCAGTCTTACCTACGGTATTATGAACATACAAGCGATGTAGTCATGCCAACTGTGTCTCACCTCTAGGTACACCCAACCTGTAGCCTTATCAATCGCCCTTGCATTTAGTAACTTTGCTGCCTTTTTAAGTATTTGCGGGTCTTTAATTCAAATTGTTTGAAATTAGGGTTCAAAGTTTAAGACAGTCTATTATTTGTTCTTCTTTATCTCGACCCACTTGGTCTCAGGTAGCTGATGGCCATGACGCCCCTTATATAGGGTGCAGGCTGCGGAGACTGCCAGGCGTTCCTTTTCCAGCGAGTAAACCTCCACGCCGAGAGGATGGCATGTCTCTAACGGGTCACGTGCCTCCGGCCCCCATAGATCTACTGATAGGTCGCCGCCAGGGCAGCAAGAGAGTGCACACAGCAGATCAATTTCAGCAAAGAATTCGAGATAGTCGTCCTGGCGTGCTGGATTGGCCTTCATAAAGTACTGGTCATTATCGTTGAGCCCTGTGCATTGGAAGATGTTTAGAACATCGTGCACATCGAATTCGGTCAGCCCCCAAGGTCTACTGCCCGGACTAGGTTAGAATGACAGTGGAAATCGAAGTCCTCCCAGTCAGCAGCCGATTGACTTATGGATCGCAACGGGTTCCCAGCAGCTCGTGAACACGTCCCCCTCGCTGTCTTCCCCATAGTTGGCCAGTGTGTCATCAATGATAGTCGCCATGGGGCGCAAATAGGGAAGGGTGGACCACCTACGCTGCTGCCGTCGGTATTCAGCTAAGCACTGGGCCGGGGCAATTTGGTAGGCTCAGCGTCGTGGATTGCTCACTGTGGTTAGGCAGCGTTTTATCCATTAGTATCCAATTAAGAGAAGGCCATAAAGCACCCATTGTTTCCTAGAATCATTATGCTGATTCTCGAAGAACCAACTGCCCTGGCATAAGGTTTGAGTGTGTGGTAATGCTCGCTTCGCTCTGAAATTCACCAATTCGTTCCATTAACTGCTGCATAGCACCCTGAGCAATACTTGCCACATCCTGGGAGACCGTTGTCAATGGCGGGCAGGCGTAGCGTGCGAAGGGGTGATCGTCGTGGCCAGCAACACGTAGCGTTGCTTCGGGCCGGCGTCCCACGATTATCCCCGCCTCCCAAGCTGCCAGCTGTACGCCGAGGGCAATACGGTCATTGGCGCAAAGAATTGTTGTCGATAGACGGCCTTTACTCAAGAAGGGGGTTGCGACCTCATGGCCGTGGCGCTCGAAATCCCATGTCAAGGCCTTTGGCATTGGCAAGACACGGAGCGGCTCTTTTGCCTTAGCCATGGCGTTTTCGTAGGCGGCTAGACGGGATGCAGCGTTGCGGTTAATCTCCGGCATCCTTAGGAACCAGGGGGGTTCCCCCGAACGGCACAGATAGTCTACGATCAGCCCTATACTCTGAGCATTGTCTGTACCTACAAAGGGAGCATCGGTGTCGGGCGCACTATCGACATAGACGATAGCACTGCGCCGCTCTAGTGATGTGAGTCTGGAGCTTGGCCCGTCGTCACCCATCGGTACAACAATGGCCCCGGCAATGTTCATGGATTCCAGCCGCGCTATAGCATCAGCTTCACGGGTGGCTTGACCGTTGGAAGAGAGCATGAACACGACGTAACCTGCCCGAGAGGCAATATCCTCCACTTGACGCACCAGCTCCATATAGAAAGGATCGGTAGCAGTAGGGACAATGACTCCCAGCACCCGGGTACGGCTGCGCTTTAAATTGGTCGCAAACAAGTTGGGTGTGAAGCCTGAGGATTCAATTGCCGCTTCAATTCGGTGTCGCGTGGATTTACGTACGCTATCCGGTGCATTGAAGTACTTGGATACCGTAGGGCGAGACAAACCGACAAATGTCGAAAATTCCTCCATGGTGCGAATATTCCCGGCAATGCAGGTATCCTGCGTCAATTGCCTTTTGTGTCGGCTGTGTTGGTCATTCACGTCCTTTCATCCTTTGCATGCTAATATATAGTCTTGCATGACGTCTTCGATAGCAGCAAATATCAGTTCGCTGGCACGTGGTGCTACGTCCTTGTTGCGAACCTTCTTGAGTAGTCCTCCAAGGTATTGGCTGATCAATGGCTCGGGAATATCTATTTCATCAAAAAGCTCGAGCAGTGTATGCACGGCCGACTTGGCATTCGCTGCGGGCCAATAGTAGCGAATGCGGTCACTATAAGAGAAGTGGCGTAGCATCGCTTGTTCATCATTAGTGCCTTCGTAGTATTTCTGCCAGTTTGCCGGTTCTGCTTGCATTACGGCTTCCATAGCGTTGCGCAGACTCTGGCGCGTCGAATCCGGGTAAAGCTCATCAGCAATCATGTCGAGGCCGTAAAGTGTCTCACGAAGAGCGAAGGTCAAACCAGGGCCGACCTTAAGAATGGCGAAACCATCCGCGACCAGATTGCTGAGCGCCGAAGGTGGTTGATAGTCTGTGGAGTGAGCCTCAAATACGATTCCAGGCAGTTCGCTGAGGGTTGTGCTCAAATCCCTGGCCTTGACTGGATCATAGATAACGACATTATGATTGCCGAATTCGACGCCCGGCTGTACCACGGCAGCAATAATTCTGCCGAAAGCTTCTGTCAGGCCAGCCTGCTGGAAGGCGCGTTGATGTATTTTAACCGTTTCACGTATAGCGTTTGGGCTAGTTACTTCCAGGTCTTCGATGGCTTCCAGAGCACCGCCTGGGATGGGCACTTCAGTGCCGATGACATAAACCGGAGACTGACTTTGGCCTAGGGCTGCCTGCTCTGCTGCTCCGGCCAAGCGCGCAGCGCGTTCGGCAGTCTTGGCATCGTCCAAGGCAACTGGCTCACCTGCACAGCCCATAGAGCAATCCAAGTGGAGCTTTGTGAAACCAGCTGCGGCGTAGGCTCGGATCATTGATTCAGCTTTATCCATCGCAGCCTCAGCCCCGAGTGCCTTCCATGGGTTGGGGCCCAAGTGATCGCCGCCAAGTATTATTCGGTTGAGAGGAAAGTTCGCGCTAACGGCGATATTTTCAACCAGAGTACGGAAATCTTTAGGTGTCATGCCCGTATAGCCGCCGTCCTGGTTCACCTGATTACATGTAGCCTCTATGAGAAGCGGAAGCCGCGTTGGCAATGTGGCTTTCATGGCTGCTTCGAGCACCAACGGGTGGGCAGAACATACCGAAGGAATACC
Organism: Halomonas sp. 111; assembly: GCF_052379685.1. Lineage (NCBI taxonomy): Bacteria > Pseudomonadati > Pseudomonadota > Gammaproteobacteria > Oceanospirillales > Halomonadaceae > Halomonas > Halomonas sp. 111. Next base: position 122,903 of record NZ_JBQSYV010000002.1, on the reverse strand, counting down.
GGAAGGACCTTCTTGCTTATGCCAGTCGGCAATATGACGAATCATAGGAGCATTCATTTATTGTTCTCCTGTGAGTTTAGCAATGTATCGAGCTGTAGTTTTGTAGTGGTGCCTTCCATTGGGCCAAGGCGAGTTACGGCATAGGCGCCGGCGGCATTGGCATAGCGCAGAGCGATATTGGGAGGCACACCATTGATCCACAATGCTACGAACGTACCGCCGAAACAGTCACCGGCACCGGTCGGGTCAACCTCTTTTACCTGTAGCGGTGCGACATCAGTACGTTTGCCTTTGGCGTAGTAGCTAGCCCCGTTATTACCACGCTTGATGACAACTTCCCCGATACCTTGATTGAGGAGATCATCTACGGCGCCTTGCTCTGTCTTGGCTTGTGAAAACAGAAAAATTTCCTCTCCGGAGGGCAGAAAGAGATCGGTCTGGGTCATCATATATGACAGCTCGTCGCGCAGGCCGGGCATTGTGAGCATCTCAGTACGGAGGTTCGGATCGAAGCTTAGGGTGCCGCCTCGTTCCTTAATACGTTGTACTGCTAACCTTGCCGCACTGGCCATCTCGGGGATGGCCAGTGCGGTGCCCATAATGTGAACATGATCGCAACTGTTGATCAGCGCTTCGCTAGCAGTCGTAGAAGGCATCCGAGCTGCGGCGCTTTGCGGCAAGGTATAGACAAAGCGGCGAGTGCCATCGGGGCGATAGCGTACAAAGGCACACCCGGTGACTTCCCCAACAGCGATCTCAATACCGGTGGTATCGACGCCGTCTGAGCGGAGGCGGTCGATATTCAGGTGGCCGAAGTCGTCGTCGCCAACACGCCCAAGGATGGCGCAAGACTGTCCCATTCGCCCGACTTGATCAATGAAAATGGCCGGTGCGCCAGAGGGATAGGGGCCCGTCAACGACTGTGCTTCATAAAACCCTTCGCCCGTGGTAGTTGCTACGAACTCCACTAGAATCTCGCCGATGGCGAGGATTTTCTTGGTCATAATTTATCCCTTCTGACGCTTGGTACGGACGTCGAGCCAGACGGCCACAATGATGACTAGCCCTTTGACGATAAGCTGGTAGAAATAAGGCACCGAGAGCATGTTCATGCCGTTGTTGAGTGCGCCCATGATTAAGGCGCCTAACAAGGTGCCTACCATGGTGCCGACGCCACCAGCTAGACTCGTACCCCCCAATACGACGGCGGCGATGGCGTCCAACTCGTAGCTCATGCCAGCATTGGTTTGAGCGGAATACAGGCGGGAAGACATCATTATGCCCGCCACTGCGGCCATAAGTCCTGAGATAGTAAAGATAGTGATTTTAAGCCGGTCGACCTTGATACCAGAGTAAATAGCCGCTTCCCGGTTGCCTCCGGTGAGGTAAGTTCGTCGACCGAACGTCGTGTGGGCCAGCAACAAATGATTAACGAGAAACAGTACCAAGACGATCCAGATGATGATGGGTACGCCAACAAAACTCCCGGTGCCAATAGCCGTCCAAGTAGGGTCAGTCAGCATGGCTGGTGCGCCGTTGGTGGGCAGGCTCACCAAACCACGGTAGATACTCATGGTCGCAACGGTTGCAATAAATGCTGGTAACAGCAGTTTCGCTGTCAATACTCCGTTGATTAGCCCCATCATGGCACCTGCCAGCAGCGTGATAGTCACGGCAGGAATGAAGCCCCAGTCGAGTGCAATGATCTGAGCACCCACCATGCCAGCGACGGCTAGCATGGAGCCCACCGAAAGGTCGATATCGCCCAACAGGATGACCCAAGTCATACCAAAGGCGAGGACCGCAATGACGGCGACCTGCTGGAGAATATTCATAACGTTGGCAAACGACAAAAAACGCTCATTGGTTAGCGAGAAAAATAAGCACAGTGCAATGAGTGATAGGAATATGCCACCGTACTGTCGCATTCTGGATTTAATGCGCTGATGGTTGGCCGGAGATAACTTGATTAGGTGCATCATTGGTATTGTCCTGTGGCATGGGCCATAACTCGTTCAGGGGATGCTTCAACAGCAGATATAATGGCGGCCATATGTCCTTCGGACATGATCGCTACGCGATCAGCCATGCCCAGTACTTCCGGCAATTCCGAAGACACCATTACGATGGCTGTACCCTCAGCAGCGAGTTGGCGAATGAGCCTATAGATTTCGAACTTGGCACCGACGTCTACCCCTCGCGTCGGTTCGTCAAGAATCAGCACCCGCGGACGCGTCACCAGCCATTTGGCCAAAACGACTTTTTGCTGGTTGCCACCGGAGAGGGTGCCGACCACAGTGTCGATAGAGTGAGTACGTACGCCTAAGCGCTGGACCTCTTGTATGGCCAAGCGCTGCTCTTCGCCAGCCTGAAGCATACCGCCTGTAGAAATGTGTGACAGAGCCGCCATGGTAATGTTGGCTCGCACTGTCTGGTTGAGCACGAGTCCTTCCTCCTTGCGGTTCTCGGTAACAAACCCTATGCCTCGTGCGATTGCGTCGGTAGCGCCAGTCAACTGAACGCTCTCTCCGGCAAGAAGGATCTGCCCGGATGCTCTACGGATACCGAACAGGACATTCATGAGCTCAGAGCGTCCAGAGCCAATCAACCCGAAGAAGCCAAGAATTTCTCCAGCCCTGACGTCAAAAGATATATCGTTGAATTCTCCGGTCCGCGTTAGTGCTTCCACAGAGAGCATTGCTGGGCCGTCGACTTTTGGAACGGCCAGACAGGGAGGATACATATCCTCCAAGCGGCGACCTACCATCAGAGAAATCAGTTCGGAGATTGTTGTCTCACTCTTTTCCAGAGTCGCGACATACTCACCGTCTCGTATGACGGTGATGTCATCTGAAAGACGCATAATTTCTTCCATGCGGTGAGATATATAAATGACGGCCTTGTTGCGTTTTGTAAGCCGGTCAATTATACGAAACAGGATCTCTGCTTCTGAGTCACTCAATGATGAGGTCGGCTCATCTAGTATTACAACGTCTGCGTCGTGACTAAGGCCTTTGGCGATCTCCACGAGTTGTCGCTGAGCCATGGAAAGATCGCCCACACGAGCATGAATGTTGATGGGCAAGCCCAGCTCATCGACTAGTGTTTGAGCCTTGGCAATTAGCTTGGCATCTGAAATCCAGCCCAATCGAGAAGGTTCTCGGGTGGCAAGAATGTTCTCCGCCACGCTTAGATTGTTGCATAGGCTTAACTCCTGAAATACGATGGCAAGCCCGCTGCGTGCTGCTTCCTGTGGAGAGGCAGGCGCATAAGGTTCGCCTCGCAAACGCATCTCACCAGCGCTCGGGGAGTGAACGCCAGCAAGAATTTTCATCAGTGTAGATTTTCCCGCACCGTTCTCTCCCAGTAGCGTGTGGACCCGTCCGCGCTTAACATTAAGATCCATATGTTTTAGTGCGATAACGGGGCCGAAATGCTTAGCAACGTGGCTCAAGCTGAGTACCGGCGGTTGTTGGGATTCAGTCATGGCACACCTTCAAGATCGGTAGGAAAAGCGGCGACTAGCACCGCTGTACAAGCCGTGATCACTTAGCGGTGTAAACACCAGGTACGATAGGCTGTTCTGCCGGAACTTCTTCGCCGTTAATAATCTTGATCGCTGTCTGTATTGCCAAACGGCCGATTTCTTCCGGATACTGCTGGATCACACCGACCATTACTGGGTTACTGTCGACTGCATCTCGCGCTTCTTGCATGCCATCAAAGCCGATAACCTTGACCTGATCCTGCAGACTTGCGGCTTGCACAGCAACGCTGGCAGCCAGAGCAGCATCATCACCGAAGCCGAAGATACCAGTGGTATCAGGGTTGGCTTGAAGTATATTCTGAGTAGCAGAGAGTGCCTCGGCACGTGTAATGCCTGTTTGCTGGGCAACGACCTCGATATCGGGATAGGCTTCTAATCCATCCTTAAAGCCGTCGATACGAGCAACGACAGACTGCACGGTGGGGTAGTCAATAATCGCTACCTGTCCCTGTCCATTAAGTACCTCGCCCATCAACTCGGCGGCTCGCTGACCGCCAGAAAAATTGTCGGTGCCAATATAGGAAGCGACCTCTACGCCCTTGGCGGGAATATCCACGGTGATGACATTAATGCCGGCTTCTTGGGCTTTCATGATCGCCGGTAGAACGCCTTGACTATCAACAGGTGAGATAATCAGTATATCAATATCTTTGACGATAAAGTCCTCGACATCAGCGAGCTGCTTGCTCAGATCCTGGTTGGCGATGGAAACTTCCAGAGGCATATCACTGGCCGTCGCTTCTTCCTGCATGGCCTCCGCCAGCTGGATATAGAACGGATGTTGTTGAGTCAACAGTGATGCGCCGATTCCCCCGGCCCAGCTACTTGAAGTCATCAATGCAAATGCGGTGACGCCGAAGGTTGATAGCGTATTACGAATGATACTCATGGAGGCTTCTCCTTTGTAGGGCTGTCGAGGCACGAGGGAGGCAAGGAATAGCTTGGCGTATATAAGCACTACAATGCTTCTCGTGAATAGAAAAATATATACACGTGTAAAGAATAGCCATGCGACTTTGGTCGCGCGGGTCTTGGATGAGTTGATACAGAGCAGATCAAGAAGTGTGGATATATCCAGAATGTGTCTATCTATGGGGTGCCATAGGAGTGCACGTGGCAATCATTTTAGGTTTGTTTTCAGTAATAAGTGCAGCGCCTGCGGTTAGTAGTGTTCTTGGGTATTCACCCAAGAACACCTTGGCTGCGGTTAGGTATGTTAGGGAAGGTACGTGCTTCTAATGCTTTATCTGACCACGTTGCTCACTGCTTAGCGTCCGACCTAAAAGTCTGATGGACTAACGGCCAAGAAGACATAATCTTTGCGGTGTTAAACCATCAGGTCGCTTTCAGCAGACTAGCAGTTACTGCATAAACCAGCCGTGGCTTACTACCAACGACTGACCGGTCATCACATTGCTCTCGGCACCCGCAAAGAACAGCACGGCATCGGTCACATCGTCAGTGGTAGTGAATTGCCCATCCACGGTGTCTTTAAGCATGACGTTCTTGATCACTTCCTCTTCAGTGATACCCAGCTCTTTTGCTTGCTCAGGGATCTGTTTGTCTACCAATGGTGTGCGCACAAAACCTGGGCATACTACGTTGGAGGTCACGTTGTACTCTGCTCCTTCCTTGGCCAGCACCTTGCTAAGGCCGATCAGGCCATGCTTGGCGGTGACATAGGGCGCCTTGAGCTTAGAGGCCTCTTTAGAGTGGACCGAGCCCATGTAAATTACACGGCCATAATTGGCGGCGTACATGTGCTTTAAGCAGGCTCGCGTAGTAAGGAATGCGCCGTCAAGATGGATGGACAGCAGCTTTTTCCAGTCTTCAAACGGAAAGTCGACCAGCGGATGTACGGTCTGGATACCTGCGTTACTGACCAAGACGTCAATCTTGCCGTACTTGGCAATGACCTCATTCACCGCCTTTTCGACTTGCGCTTCGTCGGTGACGTTCATTGCCACCGCAAACGCATCGGCGCCAGACGTCTTGATCTCTTCGGCAGTAGCCTTGGCGGCATCCAGGTTGAGGTCAGCGATGATAGGAGTACCACCCTCAGCAGCAAAACGAATGGCAATTTCCTTGCCGATTCCGCTGGCAGACCCAGTAATAAGACCAATTCTGTTGTCAAAACGCGCCATGGTATACTCCTTTTAAGTGTTGGAAGTGCCATCAAGATAATCAAAAACAACCTGACCCAAGCCAAGAACCGGCAGATAAGCAGCATATAATCTCGCTGATCACTGTGGTAGACAACACTCCATCATCGCAAATTACTAAAGGCCGCTACTTCAAACGGTAAGCAACGGCTTTCAGAAGAGAGGAAGTATGATTTGCTTAATCTTCCGTTTCTTTTGTAAACGTTTTGACACGTCTTTCTGTCCACCACATCCAGATAAGCGAAATAAGCGTTACCGCGAAGCACAGCATCCATACAGTGGTGGCGATGCCTGTCAGGTCGACGAGAGCGCCAAACATGATAGGCAGTAGAAAACCTCCCAGGCCGCCTGCAAGGCCGACAATGCCGGACACCAAACCAAGGTTTTCCTGGTAGTCATTGGCAAGATACTTAAAGACGGAGGCTTTACCAATTCCCCACGCAATGCCCACTACAAATAGTGCGGTAGTGAAAAGCCACACGGGAATGCCAAACCCAAACTCCACGCGAGCCCCATTGGCAGCGCCTTGAACGCTATAGTAGGTCTCTGGATAGGACATGATAAAGAGCGCAATTAAACTCGCCCATAAGCATGTCCAGGTTACGGTGTGGGCGCCGAAACGGTCCGATAACCAACCGCCGAATGCGCGAATAATGCCGGAAGGCAAGACGAAAATAGTGGCAATCACGGCAGCTAATTGAATGCCAAAGCCATATTCATTCATGTAGTAACGGGTAAGCCATAGCGAGACGCCGACATAGCCGCCGAACACTACCGAGTAGTATTGACAATACTTCCAGACTTTTGGGTCGTTGATAACGTTGAGCTGCTCACGCAAGGAGCTACGTTGTGTATTGCGATGGCTCGGGTCAGTAAACGAGAAGAACCAAAAGAAAGCGGCAGTTGCGAGCATGATAATCGCATACAGATTGGGTACTGCTTGCCAGCCAAGCATAACAATAACGGTAGGGGCTATGTATTTGGTAACAGCGGCACCCGCATTGCCCGCCCCAAATACCCCCATTGCCAAGCCTTGGCGATCTTTTTCAAACCACTTTGCCGTATAAGTGATACCAACCGAAAAAGCTCCCCCGGATAGGCCGATAAAAGCGCCTAGTATTAATAACTGCCAATAAGCGGTGGCGAACTGCACCAGCCAGATAGCGGGCACAATAACCAAAAGCACAATAAAGAAAACCGGACGCCCGCCGTAACGGTCTGTCATGGAGCCCAAGGGCAAGCGGGCGAGAGCACCGGTAAGAATGGGAATGGCCGTTAAAATGCCAAACTGCGTTCCGTTAAGTGCTAATTCCTCGGCAATAGGAACGCCAATTTCACCAAACATGGTCCAGACCATAAAGCACATGGTGAACGCAAAGGTGTTGGCAATGAGTACCGCATTCTGCTTAAAACGATGGGTAGCCATGGCGCCCCCTGAGTTTTCGCGTCAATAGGATAGATAGCATTGATATCCAGGTTCCCAATTTAATAAGGCATCAAATCACTATGGATTCCGCACATAGGCATTTTTGCGCAGGTAGAACCACCAGTTGATCAGTAGGCAAACCAGGTAAAAAACGGCAAAACCATACATGGCTACTTCAGGCGAGCCTGCACGAATTTGATCCCCCAGCACAACGGGAGCAATAAACGAGCCGTAACCAGCAATAGCCGCTGTCCAACCCAGTACCGGACCCTTTTTCTGCGCGTCAAAAATAAAGCCAATACTGCGAAATGTAGAGCCGTTGCCGATGCCGCTGGCGGTGAAGAGCACCATAAACAGCAGCATGAATAACCAGAAGTATTGGTTAGGATCGGTGGCGTTGTACGCCAGCATCATGACGTAACCTGCCCCGGCTGATGCAAAGACCATTACCACCGTGATGATTTGTGTGACCAGTGAGCCACCGAATTTATCGGCTACCCAGCCACCGATAGGGCGTACTAGCGCACCTATAAAAGGGCCTATCCATGACCACGTAAGCGCGCTGGGCGCATCCGGGTTGGCGATTCGATTAATGCTTCCATCGGCCGCTATTTCGGCCATATTGCCGAATATAATCGTGATGGAAAGGGGAAGAGCCGCTGAAAAGCCAATAAATGAGCCAAAGGTGACGATGTAAAGTAGCGTCATTGCCCACGTGTGTTTATCACGGAAAATCGTAAACTGTTTTTGGATATTAGGTTTGATTTGTTCGCCAGGTATAAGGCGCAGCATGATCAGAGTGACAATGACGGTGCAGGGCAGAGCTAGCCACATATTTAGCCAAGACAGTGCCACAAGGCCAAGGAACGTCGCAATAATACCTACACCATAAAGCCCCAGTATTTTGCCAAATGCCTGTAGCGGGGTGCCTGGGTCGGGGCTAATAGGGCGCAAGTTGTTCATGCCAAACCAGCCAGCAAAGGCCAAAGGGATGAGAAAGAGCACCCAGATAAACGCCGCATTCTGTATCCAGGTAAGGGTGCCCGCCTCAATGCGGCCAATCAAGGTTCCGCTTGTGTTTTGAAGCTCCATGGGGCCGCCCGCAAGAACACCAAACAGGCCGACAGTCATCACCAGGGGAACAAGGATTTGCATGGTGGTGACACCAAAATTGCCAAGCCCTGCGTTCATTCCCAGTGCGTAGCCTTGCTGTTTTTTGGGATAGAAGCTCGAAATATTACTCATGGAACAGGCAAAGTTTCCTCCGCCAATACCTGATAACAGGGCCAGTGCCTGAAAAATCCAGAAAGGCGTGTTCGGATTCATAAGCGCGAACCCAGTGCCTGCTGCGGGTATGATCAGCAATGCTGTGGTGAGAAAAACCGTATTACGTCCCCCCGCTAAACTAAGCATAAATGCCGCAGGAATACGTAATGTTGCGCCCGCCAGCCCCGCAGTAGCGGTAAGGGTAAAGAGCTGGTCAGTAGTGAAAGGAAAGCCCAGGTTTTGCATCTGGGTGGCGATCATGCCCCACATCATCCATACCGCAAAGCCTACCAGAAGGCTCGGAATAGAAATCCATAAATTGCGGTTTGCAATGTGCTTTCCTTCGTTTTCCCAGAAGCCGGAGTCTTCGACATCCCAGCGTTCAATGTCAGCATTTTTTCTGGCCATCATGTACCCCCTTGTAGAAAAGTGCCGCATAGCACTGCTTATACGAAAGATACGCGCTAGCAAGCAGAGGGGGAATGAGGCAGGTCAATGGATGGGAACTCTCAAGTACCTCTTACGAGGTATGTATGCTGAGTATCTAATGTACTGTTTTTAAAAGTTTTAATGATGCGTTTGGTGGTGTAATAAATGGCAATAAGTGGAAGTTGGATTTTAAGGGGTATCCACTCATGGCAGGCTTTCAGCTACTTATTGAGGCCTTCTTGTACGGCCCAAACAGCCGCTTCAACGCGCGAGCGCAGGCTTAGCTTTTTGAGCAGGTGCTTAACATGTACCTTGACGGTGCCTTCGGTAATATCAAGCTTGCGGGCAATGAGCTTGTTCGACATGCCTGCGGCTAATTCGGCAAGAATCTCTTTTTCGCGCTGAGTAAGCGCATTAATAGACGGTTTCGTAGGGAGTGAACGCTGGTTGCGCAATGCTTGGGCAAGTAGCGCTGTTAAATTTTCGCTAATGGCCATGCGGCCTTTGGCCGCCTGGCGCAGTTGATGAATCATATCCTCTGGCTCCATGTCCTTTAACAAGTAGCCATCGGCCCCATCACGTAGCGCATCGACCACGTCGTCTTCCTGATCTGACACGGTATACATAATGACGCGGCCTGCATAACCTTCTTCGCGCAAATGTTTAAGTGTTTCCAGGCCATCCATCTCGGGCATATTGAGATCCAGCAGTACCATGTCTGGATCAAGCGTAATGGCTTGATGGATGCCTTCACGGGGGCTTCCTGTTTCAAATACCAATGCCAGATCATCTTCCATTTCCAGTAATTGACGTACGCCTCGTCGTAGCAATGGATGATCATCAATTACGATAAGTGTGGCGGGCTCGTCGTAAATTTCGCTAGCCATATTCAAGTACTTCCTTCCTTGATAAGACGTTCGGTCAACGGGGTAAAGCACAGATAAACGCCTGTGCCTCCTTCCGGTCGATTATTGAAATGGAGGTCGGCATTAATGTTATTGGCTCGATCACGCATGATCACTAGCCCGTAGTGCATGGGGGGGGACTGATCATCCTGTAGGCCTATACCGTCATCTTCAATCGCCAAGTGCAGTGTTGCCTGATCAAATACCAGGCTAACGTGTGCCCAGTGAGCTTTGGCATGCTTATGTGTATTGGCGAGTGCTTCACGCGTGATTTGCAGCAGGTGTATTTCTTCACTTGCGCTAAGTAAGTGAGGCGGCAGGCGGTAGGTTAGCTCGACCGGGAACCCAAGCCGCTGGCTAAATTCTTTGATGGTTTGCTGAAGGGCGGGTTGAAGGCCTGGCGTATCCAAACTAAGCCGGAACGTGCTTAATAGCTCACGGAGCTGGCGATAGGCGCTATTCAGCCCTTCACGTAAATCGCTGGTCACGCCACGTTGTTGCTCGGCGGAAAATTGCTTCGCCTGCATACGTTCCAAGCGGGTTACCTGCATCTTTAAATAAGACAGCGACTGGGCGAGTGAATCGTGAAGCTCACGGGCAATAATCGTGCGCTCGTTGACAAGAGAAAGCTGTTGCTCTTCTTCAATACGCTTCTGTAAAAAGATAGCTGTGGCCAGGTTGTCGGTAAGCGTATTGAGTAGCTGCTGCTTCGATGCGGTGATGGGCGCAGAGTAGCCCACGGTCAGGGAGCCAAGAATCTCCTCGCCAACCGCAACGGGCAGCACGATCGCTTCGGCATTGCGAGCAACTGCATTGCCTCGTTGCGGCTCCAGGCAGGCAAGGCAGTTTAAGTCTCGACAATAGAGAGGCCGCTCGGATGAGTGGGTTGCCAAAATTGCCATATCAGTATCGTCATGCTCGCTGCGCAGCGAAAGCACGATAGGGCCGATGTCCAGTAAGTCTTCAAGCTCGCGTAAGATAGGTGCCGTGCTGGCGCAAAGGTCATTGCCGCCCCCATAAAGCGTACGGCTCCCATTGTGAATGATCTGGAGGGCGCGATTGTGGCGTTTAAGCTCTGCCTGCTTGCGAGATACACGCGCTTCCAACGCCTGGTAACGCGTATCCAGCCTCGCTGCCATCTGATCAAAAGCGCGCCCAAGCTGGCCTAGCTCATCGTGGCTGGAAAAATTAGAGCGATATTGGAAGTTGCCATGGCCCGCTTCTCGGCTCAGGACTCTAAGCTGGCGGAGTGGCGTCACCAGATTATGCCGAATATCGTAGAGCGCAATGAAAAGCAGCACACCAATCAAAAGGAAAAAAAGCAGCTGTAGAGAACCCAGTAAATGCATCTTGGATTTAGTGCTGCTTTCAAGTGTCGAGACATACTGGTCAATATGATGAATGAGATTATTCAGCGCTACTCTGGCTTGTGCTACATCATTGCTACTACCATGAATAGCATCATCAAGCAGGGGGATTAAGGTGTTATGCCACAGCGCTTTTAGCCCAGCAAGCTGCTCTTGAAGCACCTCATCATGGGTGTAGTGATACCCAACGGCGAGCGCTGGGCCTTCCAGTTTCGCGGTAAGCTGATCAGTCAGTCGGTTAACGTTTTGTTGAGACCCGTTTTGCGCTTGGGTCAATGGGCCCAAGGTTTCAGAAAGCTGAGCACTGTTCAAGCGTAATGAGCCCGCGATATTAATCGCCGCTGCATCGCCTTGGCTATTTTGGGCAACCATCATGGTGAAGCCGATACTGAGAACGGTCATCCCCGTGATGGCCAAGAGGTAAGCAGTAATACGAGCTACAAGAGAGTGGCGTAAGAGATTCATGCGACTCCCATGGATTTAAAAAGAAGGGGTCTTAAAAAGATAAGTAAAAGCTGCTGAAGCCGACGGTGTGGCTAACGATAAATGACTATATTACTTATCGAAAGATATGAGAAGCAGATACACCGTATCTTGGTGAATCATGTAATCTTCTTTGTCTCTCGTCAATATAATGGTTGGTTAAGAGGCCTATCACGTAAAACTTAAAAAAGTGAGGCCGTGTGGTTTTTTTTTAGAATTCGAGTATTTCTGATGAGCGTTATTTTTAGTGCTCACAAGCGACGTCTTCGCACATTGAAAATGCGCTAGAACTATGGCGTTCAACGGTGTTTAGTAAGCCCAAACAACCGCGAGCAAAACACCCCATCCAAGAATACCGGCTGACATAATAGTGTAAGTGGCTGATATAGTGGCAACATCCAGCTCGTTACGAGTGCAGAGCGCTTGCAAGCCGTGATAAATCAGACTGCATGAAACGCCTAGAGCCGCCAATCCGACGATTATATTGAAAAATAACGAGGGCACCCATAGCGCAAGGGATGAAATCCATAAGGGAAGAGGAGCGAGTGTGGCAAGCAAATAGGCATTTTTATAGCTAATTGAAAGTTGCTCGACACCATTGACGACTGCGTGAATAACCCAGCCCATTATAAAAAAAGTCAGTAGCTCGGCCAAAAAAAGAATCGTCGTAATAAACCGCCACTCCCTTTCAGCAAAACCGGTCATAAAGGTATCGCCATAATGCGTTCCTGCATAATAGAGCATTAAAGGGGGCAGTAACGACATCGGAAGAACCACACACCACGCTAACGTCGGAATGGAAGGCGAGTTCGCTTTAAGCGCTTGCCAACCAGCGCGATGACTAAAGGGCATTTTGAAAAATGTAAGTACATTCATCTCAACTACCTCTTGGTGTCTTAAAATTAAACGGCTATATATCATATGATGATATTTTATTTTTAGAGGACGTCTTCGGTATTGTCAAGCGGGGGGAAGTCGTCACGAGCACGTTAAGGAGCATCCATGGCAAAAAAAACAGCAGTGCAAAAAGACGAGCTTGATAAGGAAGATTTCGAGCGTCTATCCCAGTTTCGCTATCAGTTACGCTGTTTTTTACGTCGCAGCGAAGATATCTGCCGCAAGCATGGGCTCACCGCGTTGCAATACCAGCTGTTGCTGCACTTACGCGGCTTTGCTGAGCGTGATTGGGCAACGGTAGGTGAGCTTGCCGAGCGGCTGCAAGCCAAGCATCACGGCACTGTGGCATTGATCGATCGCTGTGAGCAGCTATCACTCGTTGAGCGCCGTCAAGGACGTGAAGACCGCCGCCAAATAGAGGTGCACTTGTTGGAGGAGGGAATCGAACGCGTCACCCGAATTGCTGAAGCGCATCAGCCAGACCTCTACCAACTTCATGCCGGTATGTTATTCCCGCCTGGTGAGTAATGCGCGTTAATGGCGTCACTTTTTATAGGTAGCGTCATCAGCTTAGCCATGAAAGCGGAGTCCGATGCATCGCAACGCCCAGTATATAGATAAATATAAGCACCGCTGCCACGGCGGCACCGGCCCGAATGGCTGGCGTTTTACCGCGTTTAATCGCCATTGTGCCGAGCAGTATATAAACAATCAGCGCGGTGATTTTGGCGCTGAGCCATGGCGGAAGTGGCCAGAAGCTCAGCATGATGGCCAATAGCACGCCGAAGGTCAGAAGCGCCGTATCGATGATATGAGGGAGTATCTTGACCCAGCGCGCCTTAAGAATCGGTCGCTCAGTCACTGACCAATAAGCACGTACTATAAAGAAGACGAGGCTCGCATAGGCGGCCGTCATATGAAGATGCTTAACCGCAAAATAGTGCTCAATCATACATTTATCTCTGGATTAAAACAGCTTCTTGTGAACAAAAAACACCTGTTTCGCTGGGGGATTATACGAAGTTTCATCGCTATCTTGTCTGATTTACTGCCATGAATGAAACGTCGTCGCCTGTGGCCTTTAGCCGCGTATCCCTTAAGAGGTAGGGTGGGGTTATATGGAGGTAACCTGGCAGATATTGCCGTTTTAATCGCTCAGAATCGATTTCCAAGACGCCTGTTTAGGCATTGCTTTCTTTTTGGCGCTAGGGAGATCGACCATGAGTCATTTCATTGACCGGCTAAATTTTTTCCGCAAAACGCGCGAGCCTTTTGCCAATGACCACGGCGAAGTTCGCCAGGAAGACCGCCAGTGGGAAGACAGTTACCGCCGCCGATGGCAACACGACAAGGTCGTCCGCTCTACCCACGGAGTTAACTGTACCGGCTCGTGTAGCTGGAAAATTTACGTCAAAAACGGCCTGGTGACATGGGAAACTCAGCAGACCGATTACCCGCGTACACGCCCCGACCTGCCTAATCATGAGCCTCGCGGCTGCCCACGAGGGGCGAGCTACTCGTGGTACCTTTACAGTGCTAACCGTCTCAAGTATCCCCTTGTCCGTAAACCGCTGTTGGCGCTTTGGCGTGCAGCGTTAAGTGAAAAAGGCGACCCGGTAGAGGCCTGGGCTTCTATTGTTGAAGACCCGGCCAAAACAAAAGAGTACAAACGCGCCCGCGGCATGGGCGGCTTTGTTCGTGGCAACTGGGATGAGCTTAATGAGTTAATCGCGGCTTCCAACGTTTATACCGCCAAACAGTACGGGCCTGATCGCATCATTGGCTTTTCGCCTATCCCTGCCATGTCGATGGTCAGTTACGCCGCCGGTAGCCGCTACCTGTCGTTAATCGGCGGCGTATGCATGAGCTTTTACGACTGGTACTGCGATTTGCCACCCGCCTCGCCGATGACGTGGGGCGAACAAACCGATGTTCCCGAATCTGCCGACTGGTACAACTCAGGCTATATCATTGCCTGGGGGTCGAATGTGCCTCAGACCCGTACGCCAGACGCCCACTTCTTCACCGAGGTTCGCTATAAGGGCACCAAAACCGTTTCCATTACCCCCGATTACGCCGAGGTTTCCAAACTCACAGATGAGTGGCTCTCTGCCAAACAGGGCACCGACGCAGCACTCGCCATGGCCATGGGCCACGTCATTCTCAAAGAGTTTCATCTTGAAAATCCCAGCGCCTACTTTACCGATTACGTGCGCCGGTATACCGATATGCCCTGCCTGGTCGAGCTGGAGCCACGCGATGATGGCTCCCTAGTGCCCGGGCGCCAACTGCGCGCCAGTGACATTGCTGATCACCTGGGGCAGGAAAATAATCCTGAATGGAAAACACTGGTTTGGGATGACGCACGTGATCAGCTGGTAGTCCCGCAGGGCTCTATTGGTTTCCGGTGGGGGGAAGAAGAAGCTCACCAGGGTAAATGGAACCTGGAGCCTTTGGATGCCGACGGCGTTGAGATTTCACCTCTCCTGAGCCTTGCCGAGCGCCATGACGACGTCGCGCGCGTGGCTTTTCCCTATTTCGGCGGTATCGAGCATAAGCACTTTGCGCATGTAGAAGGCGAAAGTGGCGACCGCTTGTTCCATAGCCTGCCCGCTAAGCGGCTGCAAAAAGCCGATGGCAGCAGCGTACTGGTGGTGACGGTCTTTGACCTGATGTGTGCCAACTACGGTATCGACCGAGGGTTTGGTCAAGCGGGTGAGGACGATGGGGCTACCGACTATGCTCAGATAAAACCCTACACCCCCGCTTGGCAGGAAAAAATTACCGGCGTCTCGGCAGAGCAGTGTACCCGCATCGCTCGAGAATTTGCCGATAATGCCCACAAGACACGTGGGCGCTCCATGATTATCGTGGGTGCCGGTATGAACCACTGGTACCACATGGACATGAACTACCGCGGCTTGATCAATATGCTGATCATGTGCGGGTGTATCGGTCAGAGTGGCGGCGGCTGGGCACACTATGTGGGGCAGGAAAAATTGCGCCCCCAAACGGGCTGGCTGCCCTTGGCATTTGGGCTTGATTGGACGCGCCCACCGCGCCATATGAACTCTACGTCATTCTTCTATAACCACTCTTCGCAGTGGCGCTATGAGAAGCTTGAGATCAAAGAGATTCTTTCGCCACTGGCTGACCCACGTCGTCATACCGGAAGCCTGATCGACTATAACGTACGCGCCGAGCGTATGGGCTGGCTGCCTTCTGCTCCTCAGCTAACCACGAATCCGCTGCATTTAGCGGGCAAGGCCAAAGACGCCGGTATGGCCACCAAGGATTATGTCGTTCAGCAATTAAAAGCCGGCGAGCTTTCCTTTGCTGCCGAAGACCCGGATAACCCCCAGAACTTCCCGCGTAACATGTTTATCTGGCGCTCCAACCTGCTGGGTAGCTCCGGTAAAGGGCACGAGTACATGCTCAAGTACCTGCTGGGGACTCGGCACGGCATTCAGGGGAAAGACCTGGGCGATTTTGGCGGACAGAAGCCTGAAGAGGTTAAATGGCACGACGAGGCGCCTGAAGGCAAGCTTGATCTATTAGTCACGCTCGATTTTCGTATGTCGACGACTTGCCTCTATTCGGACATCGTGCTACCCACGGCGACCTGGTATGAAAAGAACGACCTTAATACCTCTGACATGCACCCGTTTATCCATCCGCTAACGGCTGCCACTGATCCTGCCTGGGAGTCGCGCAGCGATTGGGATATTTATAAAGGCATCGCCAAGGCATTCTCCAAAGCGTGTGTGGGCCACTTGGGTGAAGAGACGGATTTAGTCACGCTACCCATGCAGCACGACTCCCCGGGCGAGCTCGCGCAGATAGATGTAAAGGATTGGAAGAAGGGAGAGTGCGCGCCCATCCCCGGCAAAACCATGCCTGCATTGATAGAAGTACAGCGCGATTACCCCGCCACGTACGAGCGTTTTACCTCACTTGGCCCGGCGCTTGAAAAGCTCGGTAATGGTGGCAAAGGCATCAGTTGGAACACGGATAGCGAAATAGAACTGATCGGCAAACTGAATCACGTTAAGCATGAAGGCCCGGCAAAAGGGCGCCCGAACATCGAAAGCGCTATTGACGCGGCTGAAACCGTACTGACGCTGGCGCCAGAAACCAATGGTCAGGTAGCGCTCAAGGCGTGGGAGGCGCTCTCCAAAATTACCGGACGCGATCACTCGCATCTGGCACGACCTAAAGAGGATGAAAAAATCCGCTTTAGCGATATCGTGGCGCAACCGCGCAAGATCATTTCCAGCCCCACGTGGTCGGGCCTGGAGGATGAACACGTCTCCTATACCGCCGGGTATACCAACGTTCATGAGCTGATTCCGTGGCGCACGGTCAGTGGCCGTCAGCAGTTCTATCAGGATCATGCCTGGATGCGTGACTTTGGCGAAAGCCTGTTGGTGTATCGCCCACCGATCAATACCCGCGCCGCGGAAAATTTCAAGCTGCCCGAGGATAACGGTTTCAAAAGCAAGGCGCTGAATTTCCTGACACCGCACCAAAAGTGGGGGATTCACTCCACCTACTCCGACAACCTGCTGATGTTGACGCTGAACCGCGGTGGCCCCGTGGTGTGGCTTTCCGAAGCTGACGCCGCCGATATCGATATTCAGGACAACGACTGGATAGAGGTTTATAACGCCAATGGCTCGATTGCTGCCCGCGCCGTGGTCAGCCAGCGCGTTAAGGATGGCATGGTGATGATGTACCACGCCCAGGAGCGTCAGGTGAACGTACCCGGTTCGGAAATTACCGGCACGCGTGGTGGTATTCATAACTCTGTGACGCGTGTTTGCCCTAAACCCACTCATATGATCGGCGGCTACGCCCAGCTCGCTTACAGCTTCAACTACTACGGCACCGTAGGCTCGAACCGCGATGAGTTCGTGCTGGTACGCAAGATGAAGCATATCGAATGGCTGGATGGTGAAGGCCAGGATGACGTTCAGGAGGCCGTGAAATGAAAATTCGCTCTCAGGTAGGCATGGTCCTCAACCTTGATAAGTGCATTGGTTGTCACACCTGCTCAGTAACGTGCAAAAACGTCTGGACTAGCCGCGAAGGTGTCGAGTATGCCTGGTTCAACAACGTTGAGACCAAGCCGGGTATCGGCTATCCCAAGGAGTGGGAAAACCAGGCCAAGTGGAAGGGCGGTTGGATGCGCAGCCGTGATGGCAAGATTGAGCCGCGTATTGGCGGTAAATGGCGCGTATTGGCCAATATCTTCGCCAACCCCGACTTACCCGCTATTGATGACTACTACGAACCTTACACCTTCGATTACCAGCATCTGCACACTGCCAAGCCCGGCCAGCACCAGCCGGTAGCCCGCCCGCGTTCACTGATCTCTGGCGAGCGTATGAAGAAAATTGAATGGGGCCCTAACTGGGAGGAAATTCTAGGCACCGAGTTTGCCAAGCGCCGCAAGGACATCAACTTCGAACAGGTGCAGGCAGATATCTATGGCCAGTTCGAAAACACCTTCATGATGTATCTGCCGCGCTTGTGTGAGCACTGCCTTAATCCTACCTGCGTGGCAAGCTGCCCCAGTGGCGCCATTTATAAACGTGAAGAAGACGGCATCGTACTGATTGACCAGGATAAATGCCGCGGCTGGCGGATGTGTATTTCCGGTTGCCCCTACAAGAAGATCTACTACAACTGGAAAAGCGGCAAATCCGAGAAGTGCATTTTCTGTTACCCGCGTATTGAGTCGGGCCAGCCAACTATCTGCTCAGAAACCTGCGTGGGGCGCATTCGTTATTTGGGTGTTCTGCTTTATGACGCTGACCGCATTGAGGAAGTCGCAAGTTCCGCCGACGAGCAGGACTTGTACCACCGCCAGCGCGACATTTTCCTGGACCCTCATGACCCCGAGGTTATTGCCCAAGCCAAGAAAGACGGTATTCCCGACAACGTCATTCAGGCCGCTCAGGCATCGCCTGTCTACAAACTGGCCATTGATTGGGAGCTGGCGCTTCCGCTGCACCCTGAATACCGCACGTTGCCCATGGTCTGGTACGTACCGCCGCTGTCGCCCATTCAGTCTGCGGCCGAAGCGGGTAAGGTCGAGTTCGATGGCGTGATGCCAAAAATTGAGTCGCTGCGCATCCCGGTGAAGTACTTGGCCAATATGCTGACCGCCGGGGAAGAAGCCCCCGTTGTGCTCGCGCTTAAGCGTTTGATGGCGATGCGCCTTTATATGCGCGGTAAGCATGTTGAAGGAGAAGCGGATATCAGCGTGCTGGAAGATGTGGGTCTAAGCGTTGCTCAGGTGGAGGATATGTACCGCTATCTGGCAATCGCCAACTATGAAGATCGGTTCGTGATTCCAACCAGCCACCGCGAGATGGCGCGCGACGCCTTCCCGGAACGGGGTGGGTGCGGATTCACCTTTGGTGACGGGTGCAACGGCGAGAGCACGGCGAACCTGTTCAACGGTCGGCCTGTTGAAAGCACGATGGTGAAACCGGTCAATGTTTTTGATCCGCAGGCGCAATCCGAGGAGGCGCGTCATGAGTAATCTGGCAGAACCGCTCTTGACCCCAGAGCAACAGACCATGCGCAGCCTGCGCGTACTGTCGCGGTTGCTTGACTACCCGACAGCTGAATTGCAGCAGGCCGTAGGGGAGCTTGTCGAGATCGTGGCCGCGGAGAGTCGCTGGCCCGCTTCGTTACGCCAACGTTTGATGAGTTGGTGTCAGCAAATTGCCGATAGCGAGCTTTTAAGCCTTCAAGCCGAGTATGTCGCGCTTTTCGAACAGGGCCGGGCTACATCGATGCTGCTGTTTGAACACGTACACGGAGAATCACGAGAGCGTGGCCAGGCCATGGTGGATCTCATGGATGAGTATCGAAAGGCGGGTTTTGAGCTAGACGCCCGGGAGCTTCCTGACTATTTACCGCTGTTCCTGGAGTATCTCTCCACGCGAAGCGATGCGGAAATGGCCCGCTGGATTGGCAATATTCGCCATATTCTGGCGCTACTTGCCGCTCGCCTGGAAGAGCGTGATAGCGACTATGCCCTGGTGACCCATGCGCTGCTGGCGCTCATCGGCGCCGAAGCGGACATAAACGCGCATCGCTCCGTTGTGAAGGCGGAAAAGCCTGACAATACCCCCGAAGCGCTGGATGCCGTATGGGAAGAGGAAGCCGTACGTTTTTCTGCGGCATCCGACGAGGACTGTGCGTTGCAATCTGCCGAAGGGCGTCGCTTGGCTGAACGCAAGCAGGGTGTTCAACACGATGCCGTTCGCATTCTCTCTCCCGGAGCCCAGCCTCCGGCAATGGGTCGTTAACAGGAGAATCTCAATGTCCGCTATTACGACTTACCTCGAGTATTTTATCTACGGCTACTATCCCTATCTCGCCGGTACCGTATTTCTGTTTGGGAGCCTGGTGCGTTTTGACTACGGGCAGTACACCTGGAAGACCGGCTCCAGCCAGATGCTGTCGACCAAAAACATGCGCCTGGCCAGCAATCTCTTCCATATCGGCATCATTACCATCTTTTTTGGCCACTTGGTTGGTCTGCTTACCCCACACTGGATGTATGAGCACTTTCTTCTCCCTAGCACCAAGCAACTGCTTGCCGTGGTGATTGGTGGTATTGCCGGCGTGTTGTGTGTGATCGGCGGGGCGATGCTGCTTTATCGGCGGATGTTCAATCCACGTGTGCGCGCCTCATCGAGTAAAATGGATACGCTGATTCTGGCTATTTTGCTTATTCAGGCATGCCTTGGGCTGACGACCATTTTCTTCACGCTGGGCCATATGGATGGCGAAATGATGCTGACATTGGCAAGCTGGGCACAGGCCATTGTGTTCTTTAACGGCGGCGCAGCGAACTATCTGCAAGATGTTTCCTGGATATTCAAGCTGCATATCTTTTTGGGGCTAACCATTATCCTGTTGTTCCCTTTCACTCGGCTAGTGCATGTATGGAGCGCGCCTTTCGGTTATCTGACCCGGCGCTATCAATTAGTGCGTAAACGCGGCTAAGCGCTAATTTATCAGGAGAGTTGTTATGCAAGTGATTGATATCGAAGCGCTGCCAAGTGAAGCCACGCTACCATTGATACAGGTTGGCAGCCGCGCTATTGAAGAAAGCGACATTGCCCATGAAATGCAGTATCACCCGTCAGACAGTGCGGGGAGTGCCCAGCTTAAGGCTGCGCGGGCGTTGGTTGTCCGTGAGCTGCTGTGTCAGCAGGCCCAAGCGCAAGGGTTATTGGCTGATAATGAAACAGCGGATGACAAGGTGATTGCACAGCTTCTAGAGCAGGCGCTGAACGTGCCGGAGCCCAGCACCGAGGATTGCCAACGCTTTTATGCGCACCACCCCGAGCGTTTTAGTGAGCCCACACGCTTAAAGGTGCGTCATATTTTGCTGGCTGCGGCGCCTGAAGATGCTGTGGCTCGGGATGCACACTATCAGCAAGGCGTAACACTGCTGGAAACATTGAAGGACGATCCTGCGCGCTTTACGGAGTTTGCCCAGCGCCACTCAGCGTGTCCTTCCAACACCCAAGGTGGGGAACTCGGCTGGTTGGCCCAAGGGCAAACGGTTGCTGAACTTGACCGAGTGCTACACCACTTACCCAACGGCCTTCAT
This sequence comes from Halomonas sp. 111, assembly GCF_052379685.1. Classification (NCBI taxonomy): domain Bacteria; kingdom Pseudomonadati; phylum Pseudomonadota; class Gammaproteobacteria; order Oceanospirillales; family Halomonadaceae; genus Halomonas; species Halomonas sp. 111. The sequence continues at coordinate 101,780 of NZ_JBQSYV010000002.1, read as the reverse complement.
GAGCGGCCCATTGCCTCCCGCTATGGTTGGCACTTGGTGGTGGTTGATGCCCGCGAGGAAGGGCAGTTGCTGCCTTACGAAGCCGTTACCGAACGTGTTCGCCATCACCTGGAGGAACAGGCAACGCGGCGCGCATTGCGCCACTACCTGTTGTCATTAGAGGCGGAGATAGGCGTCCAGGGAATCGCGCTTGACGACGACGCGGGCGGTAGCCTGATGCAATAGGACCACTCTGCGTGGTTATCGGCTTGCCCGGACTTTATGGAACCATTTCTTTCTTCTAAGGTTGAAGTGATATAGGAAAAAGGAGAACGGCCATGGAACATGTCGATAAGTGTCAGAAATGTGGTAAGGAATATATCGCCGACGCAAACGATACGGAAAATGCCCTCCCAACGTGTGGCACTTGTGGTGCAGAAATATACAGCGGGGGGGCGAACTCAGAGTTTAGCGTGACAGGTGATAATGATGATGAGCATCCGATTGAAAGGGGATTGCGAAAAGTCACCGATGAAATTACCGGAGATAAAAAGAAAGTTTGATTGAACCGCTTGTGGCTGAAAACTCTCATAGACTCCGCCACCCTTGGCCTAGACGTCGTTACGGCTAGCCAAGGGTCGCAGAACTAAATATCACGCTACATCGTTATGTTGCTCTGCTAATGCCCTGCGTAGCTTGGCGTTTTCAGTAGCCAATATCTTGTTTTCGGCGATAAGCCCATATTTTTCAGATTCAAGGCTGTCGACACGGTTAATAAGCTGGTTGATAACCAAACGCCGGTAAATAGCTGAAAACGCAATTTTGGTACCCTGATGAACAGCGATCATCACTTTCTCCTCCATGAGTTATGTATCAACCCGAATACGGGTGATGAAAGACTATAGGCCTTTTTTCATCTAATGTTACATACTATTTTTAAATCAAAAGAACGTTTCTTATTGTTAATTTGTATTAGAGTGCATGGCGTCCTCAATAAGTATGATAAATAAGATTATAGTTATAACTACTTATGGCTAAGTTTCTACTACTTAACCCGAAGTGGATTAGCAGGTGGCCTCATTGTTTGGCTAGTTGGCTAACTAACAGAGTTACTGCAGGTTAATAAATAAGTGCGTTTTTACTATCAATTATACTATGTTACTTACAGGCCATTTTTAGTGTGGCAATCTCAACCCACTGGACAAGGATGTTCAGCAAGGAGTAGTGAGTCAGGAAGACTCCCTAAGGATGGGCAGGCAGGAAGCTTGCGGAGTGTACAAGGATGCAACGTTAAAGCCCGGCCTCTGGTCGGGCTTCTTGCTTTAAGCGTAAAAGTAAATAACGTATATCTAGATTATATCGTCGGTTACGCTGGGTTCGCCTTGCCCAAGTGTAAAATAGTTGGCATCGAAATCACTAAATTCTTCTCAGGTGCGAGGCATACATTTCGTTATGGTGGGTAATCCATGAGAATTAAAAAAATGAACATGACCGCTTAGCAACCAAACTAGCCTACTCTACAGGTTGTTGTTTAATAATAATTAACAAGAAGCCCTGCCAAGTTGACCTTTGCTGATACCCGTATCTATACCTATAGGCCTAGTGAACATTTATATGAAAGTGACGAGCTAAGGCGTAGCTTTGCCATGGAGGCTTAAATGAGTAAGCAGCTGGTAGGTGATTTTCTGGTTCAACGTTTGGGTGAGTGGGGTGTTAAACGTATTTTCGGGTATTCGGGGGATGGCAGCAACGGCATCATGGGGGCATTACAACGAGCGGGTGACCAGTTCGAGTTCGTGCAAGCCCGTCATGAGGAGATGGCGGCATTCATGGCGTGTGCTCATGCCAAGTTTACGGGGGAAGTGGGTGTGTGTACCGCGACTTCCGGGCCTGGTGCCATTCATCTGCTTAATGGCTTGTACGATGCCAAAAAAGATCATCAGCCAGTCGTCGCCATTGTTGGCCAGCAAGCACGTGCGGCCTTGGGCGGTGAATATCAGCAAGAAGTCGACCTGGTGTCGCTTTTCAAAGACGTCGCCCATGAATTCGTGCATATGGCGACCAGCCCAGCTCAGATACGCCACCTTATTGACCGCGCTATCCGTATAGCCCTCGCCGAGCGGACCGTGACGGTTATCATCGTTCCCAATGACCTTCAGTCCCAGCCTGCGGTTGAAACACCTGCGCATGCTCACGGTACTGTGCATTCGGGCGTGGGCTACTCAAGCCCCATTACCGTGCCTCATGACAATGATTTGCGCCAAGCCGCCCAAGTGTTAAATGAAGGAAAGAGAGTGGCGATGCTAGTGGGTGCTGGGGCTCTGAATGCGACCGATGAGATTATTCAGGTGGCTGACAGGCTAGGCGCTGGTGTCGCTAAGGCGCTACTGGGGCGTGCAGTGCTTCCTGACGACTTGCCTTTCGTTACCGGATCTATCGGGTTACTGGGTACTAACCCAAGCTGGGAGTTAATGGCCAACTGCGACACGCTATTGATGATTGGCTCAAGCTTCCCCTATTCGGAATTCTTACCGGAGGAGGGGCAGGCCCGGGGTGTACAAATCGATATTGATGGGCGCCAGGTGAGTATGCGTTACCCAATGGAGGTGAACCTTGTGGGTGATAGCGCGACTACCTTACAAGCGCTGTTGCCCTATTTAGAGCAGAAAACAGATCGTGGTTGGCGTCAAGATATTGAGAAAAGTGTTGCCCAATGGTGGGAAGTGCTTGAAGAGCGTGCCATGGCGGAGGCTGACCCGGTTAATCCGCAGCGTGTTTTTTGGGAGCTATCGCCGCGCCTGCCTGATAACTGCATTCTGACCAGCGATTCCGGTTCCGCTGCTAACTGGTACGCACGTGATCTCAAATTACGCCGTGGCATGATGGCATCGGTTTCTGGTGGACTTGCCACGATGGGAAATGGCGTTCCCTATGCGATAGCCGCCAAGTTCGCTTATCCCGAACGGGTGGCCATTGCATTGGTTGGAGACGGGGCCATGCAGATGAACGGTAATTCGGAGTTAATTACCATTGCCAAGTATTGGCAGCAGTGGGCGGACCCACGCTTGATCGTTATGGTGCTTAATAACCAGGACCTTAATCAAGTCACGTGGGAAATGCGGGTAATGGAAGGCGACCCGAAGTATGAAGCCTCGCAGGATCTCCCTGACTTTCCTTATGCCGAATATGCCGAGCTTATTGGGCTCAAGGGCATTAAGGTTAGCGATCCCGAGATGTTAGCGAATGCTTGGGAGCAGGCCTTAAGTGCTGACCGCCCCGTTGTGCTGGAAGTTATAACTGACCCTGATGTTCCGCCGATCCCGCCGCATATAAAGCCCGAACAGGCGAAAGCCTATATGGCAGCGCTTTTGCACGGCGATCCGGACGCGCTGGGTACGGTTAAAGCCTCGTTTCGGCAGTTCGCCCGGCAGATAACCCCCAAGCTTCGCAAGCACTGACACCCCAAGCCGCATAAAAGGAGAGTCTCATGTCGTTAAAAGCCTTGGCTATCAACTGTACGCTTAAAGCGTCACCCGCAGCGTCTTCTTGTGATCGACTTATATCCGAGACCTTGGCAGCGCTTGAGCGCCATGGCGTCACTGGCGAGAAAATCCGTGCTGCGGATTTTAATATTAAGCCCGGTGTGACATCGGATGAAGGTGAGGGTGATGATTGGCCGCAAATACGAAAGCAGATTCTGGATGCCAATATCTTCATCCTGGGTAGCCCTATCTGGTTAGGCCATCACTCCAGTATCTGTCAACGTGTATTAGAGCGACTGGATGCGTTTCTTGGCGAAACCGATGAGCAGGGACGAATGGTCTCGTATGGTCGGGTCGCCGGTGTCGTGGTGGTAGGTAATGAAGATGGCGCTCATCATATTGTTGCCGAGCTGTTTCAGGGGCTAAACGACGTTGGTTTTACCCTTCCTGCCAACGCATGCACCTATTGGGTAGGTGAAGCCATGCAGGGAGTCGACCTCAAGGATTTTGAGAAGACACCAGAAGCGACTCAGAGCGCTACGGCAGGCCTGGCGCTTAATTGTGTTCACTTGGCCACGTTATTAAAGCAGAACCCGTATCCACCACAAGAGAGCTAGGCGCTGAATGTGCTATAGGTGCACATACGCAGTTAATTCACTTCTCAGCTAAGCTGTAAAGGTATGTCGCACACAACACAAGGAGTAAGCTTAAATGGCATTTCCGAAACGATGTGCCCAATGTGGCAGCGAAGACTACCGTTTCCCTGAAAACACAGACGAAGATGACAATATCTACTGCAGTGCCTGCAATGCCGTCGTGGGAAATAAAAAAGAGCTGGCGAAAGAGGAGTTGGATGATGAAGGTGAGGGCGACCACCAGGTTGAGACGCTGCTTAGATCGTTAACGGGTAAAAAATAGCGGCCTCCTTCTGCTTGCTACATTATTATCGTCCACCAGCCTGTCAGCTTTCAGGCTGGTGGATGTTCAGCCGTCGTACTGTTATCGATACTACTAAGTCGTTGCATATTTTTTGTTAAGTTCATTAACGGCTTCATCTGCTTCAGGCTTGGTCGCACAACGTTTGCGCACCAAATCGCCATCTCTTTCTTCCTCCTCACGCAAGTCTACGACCCACCACTCAGGCTGGGCATCAATTTCAGCGCCTTCCTGAACCGCTCGATACACCATAAACGTCGCCATCATCCGCTCCCTGGTTTGAAATCCTTTTATAACGTAGCTGATGGCGTGCGGCTTGAATATGACGTCAGCCACCTGCCAATCAGTTTTAAAAAACCTTCTTAACATGTATTAGGTCACGCGCTGTGAGCTTGGAAATACCGATCAGGCGAGCTAGCTTGAAATGGAGCTGGCGGCTCATGGATTCTGAATAAGAGGGAGAGAAGGGTATGGATAACCACACGCAAGGCCAGACAGGAAACGGGTTGGACGTCATCAATATTTTAACGACTGACCACCAGGAAATGCTGGAGCTACTCGCCCAAGTAGAAAGCAGTAACGACCCCGAGCAGCGTCGAGACTTGATAGACGCCGCTATTGCCGAAGTGATGCGCCATGCCGTTGCTGAGGAAATGTATGTTTACCCTGCTATGGAGAAACATATTCCTAATGGGCGTGATGAAGTTGAGCACGATAAGAGAGAGCATGATGAATTGGTCAAGGTGATGAAGAAGCTAGAGGATGTCGATGCGTCAGACCCCTCGTTTATGACACTGACTAAAGAGATGGAAAAACAGCTTCGCCATCACATTGATGATGAAGAGTCCGACCAATTTCCCAAACTACGTAATCATATACCCGTTGATGAACTTATCGACTTGGGGAATAAAGTCGACGCTGCCAAAAAGCTAGCGCCGACACGGCCGCACCCTAGCGCACCTCATTCTGAGCTATTTCATAAGAGCGTCGGGCCGGGCGTCGGCATGGTTGATCGGCTACTGGATAAGCTTCAAGGCCGTCATACCGGTTAATAGGCTTTTGAAAACCTGCCGTCTGAAATTTATGGTTCGTTGCCGAAAGCCCCATGGTGTGCCGTGGGGCTTTCGTTCGTTGAGTTGTTAACTATTATACGGCATAACGGTACTGCAGAAATTTTCTTTCAGGGAATGCCTATGTCGATGTTTTTCCAGCGTCTTAAAGAAGTGTCTTCGCCTGCTGTTGGCCTTGGTTGTATGAACTTGTCTCATGGTTATGGTCAGCAGGTGTCTGAAAAAGACGCCCTGCGAGCATTGCATGAAGCGTTTGAAATGGGGTATCGGCACTTTGACACCGCGACACTGTATGGGGCCACGGCGAATGAGCGCTTGCTGGGCAATGCCTTAAAAGACAAGCGCCAAGCGCTGTTGTTGGCCAGTAAATGCGGTATGGCGATTGATGCTGAGACGGGAAAGCGGGTTATCAATGGTCGACCAGACATACTACGCCAACAGTGTGAGGCAAGCCTGACACGTTTAAAGACTGATCATATCGATATCTATTACCTGCACCGGCTTGATCCCGGCGTACCCGTCGAGGAGAGTGTCGGCGAACTGGGTAAGTTGGTCGATGAGGGTAAGATAGGCGGTGTGGGGCTGTCGGAGGTTTCAGCAAAAACGCTTTCCAAAGCGCATAAGGAGTATCCCATAGCAGCAGTGCAGTCAGAGTATTCTCTCTGGACACGCAACTCCGAAATTGCGCTCATTAAAGCCTGCCAAACACTTGATGTGGTGATGGTTGCATTTAGCCCCTTGGGTCGTGGTTTTTTGGCAGGAGCGATTCAGGTCGATACAGTGTTTGGTGAGGGCGATATGCGGGCTAATATGCCTCGTTTTAACGCTGACAATCTGCCTAAAAATCTCGCGGTGCTTTCACGCTTTCAGGCGCTAGCCCAGTCGCTTGACGTGACTACCGCCCAATTGGCACTGGCCTGGGTAAAAGCACAAGGTAGCCATATAGTGCCCATCCCTGGGACTTGCTCAATCGCTCATATGCGTGAAAACCTGGCAGCCGATAGTTGGTTGCTCGATAAAAACTATCTCAGTGACCTCAACTCAATGATGACACCTGATCAGGTAGCCGGTGAACGGTATAGTCCAGCGCAGCAAGCGGACATTGATACGGAAGAGTTTACTCAGTAGACAAGGGATAGGGCGCTATTATTCATGGCAGGTTTTTATCGAATGCCGCTATTGCTTTCAGCCTGCTTTAAGCTAGCATTCAGCAAAAGGTTGGCTATCGCCAGCCTGGTTCAGGAAAGCCGCCATGATCAAAGCTTTAATCATCTGTTTTGCAGTGCTTTTCGTACAACTTGCAGTGCTGCATGTGGTTGATGCCCGGTTATATGCCTCGCAGGATATTCGCCAAACCGCCAGCAGCGCGGTGACTCCGCCGAAAAAAGATGAAGAAATAGAGCGTTAAAAACCACGACTGGCGATGACAATATCGTCAGTCGTGGTTTTTTCTGCAAGACGCCGCTATTCAAATCCGTCAATTCTTTCGTTAGAAAAAAGTTGAGTACTTTACATAAACGAAGCGATAAGGACTTGCGTCTGGAACTTGGTAACGGCATGCTGGTCTATTGTTAGCACTATTATTTGGGGAGCATACGTAGATGGCTTATAACGATCTAAACACGGCACAAACACGATCCAGTGGTGTTGCCAACAGCGTGAGCACCAATAAGGTACTGCGCAATACCTACGCATTATTGGCAATGACGCTGCTTTTCTCAGCAGTGGCCGCTGGCGCATCAGTGGCTATGGGTATCCAACAAATGAACATCTTTGTGTTCTTTATTGGGGCCTACGGCTTGATGTTCCTGGTACATAAAACGGCGAATTCTGCGGCTGGTTTGCTGGCCACCTTCGCTTTTACCGGTTTTATGGGATTCACACTGGGACCTATCATTTCAGCCTATTTAACGCTCCCTAACGGTGGCGCGTTGATTATGAATGCGCTGGCAATGACAGGCCTTACCTTCTTTGGCCTTTCAGCGGTTGCGTTAACGACCAAGAAGGATTTCAGCTTCTTAAGCAACTTCCTGCTGGCTGGCGCTATTGTACTAGTGCTTGCGATGGTTGCTGGCTTGATCTTTAACATTCCTGCCCTGTCACTGATGGTATCAGCAGGCTTTGTTCTGTTCGCCTCAGCGGCCATCCTGTATCAAACCAGTGAGATCATTCATCGTGCTGGTGAAACGAACTATATTCTGGCAACCGTTACGCTGTATGTTTCTATCTACAATCTGTTTATCAGCCTGCTTTCAATTTTAGGTATCATGAGCAACGACTAACCGATAGCGTTGTCAGCTGGTAACCGGACAGACCCTACTTGTAGGGTCTGTCTTTTTTTGGCTATCCGATTCGAGAGACGATAATGGAGTATGGTTTATTGGTGATGGGTGCGCCGTATACCAGCCCCGCACCACACTCTGCTTTAAGGTTTGCTCGTACGCTGTTGGCACAGGGGCACCACTTGTCAGGCGTATTCTTTTATCATGAAGGGGTGCACAACGCGTCTTCACTCATGGCCCCGCCCCAGGATGAACTTAACCTGCACGATGCCTGGGTCGAATTACACCGCGCGCATGACGTTCCCATGGACGTATGCATAGCGGCGGCACTAAGGCGTGGCTTGGCAAGTGAAGCGGAAGCGCTGCGTCATGGTAAAGCATCGTTTAATATAGATGCGCCCTTTGAGTTAACCGGGCTAGGGCAGTTGTTAACCTTACAGCAGCGCTGTGATCGTTTTATTACGTTTGCCTAACAGGAGAGCTAATGGCTGAGTCAAACAGCTTGCTGGTTATCATTCGTCATGCTCCTTACGGCTCCAACCTGCTGCGAGAAGGGCTGGATACAGCGCTGGTAGCGGCCGCATTTGGACAGCCTGTAGACCTGCTGTTCCTTGGGCAGGGCGCTATGGCGTTATTAAAAGAGCAAGGCAGTGGGGCGCCAGGGCAGAAAGCCAGCCTCCCCACCATCGATATGCTGGAGATGTACGATATCGAGCAGCTTTGGACCACCGAAGAGACCTTGGCCACTCTAGGAGTGCCCGCATCCACGTTGCGAGACGATGTACAGTTTTTGAAAGCTAAAACAATGCCTGGATTTCTTCAGCAGTACGCGCAAATACTTAATTTTTAGTGGGATGCTCAGTATGTTGCATATTTTAACCAAGGCGCTAAATAGCGATGCTGCGCAACAGATGCAGCAAGCCGTTGGTGAAGAGGATATCGTAGTACTGACGGAAGAAGGTGTACAAGCGGCGCTGAAAACGCACTGGGAAGGTTGGCAGGCGTATCAGTCACGCATCTTTCTGTTAGCAGAAGATGTCGCGGCGTGGGGCCTAAATGCTGCCGTTACAGCGAATGGCTTACCTATGGTTGATATGAACGGATTCGTTACGTTAACTGAGCACCACCCTCAAATTGTTACGTGGTACTAATATGTCGGATTCAAAAATATACCGTTATCTTGATTCGGATGAAGAAATTGGATTAGACCCTGAGGGGTACTTGGTAGAACAGTCGAAATGGTCAAAAGCTGTAGCTGAAATGCTGGCCAGTGATGAAGGGCTTGTATTAACTGAAGCACATTGGGAATTAATTGGTGTAATGCGTGATTTTTATAACCGCTATGAAATGGCGCCGGCTATGCGTCCCTTGGTAAAAGCCACGAAGAATGCGCTGGGAGAAGAGAAGGGAAAGTCGATGTATTTAATGTCGCTTTTCCCCGGCAGCCCTGCGAAACGTATAGCGCGACTTGCCGGGCTGCCTAAACCAACCAACTGTCTGTAGAAGCGGTAAGTTGAAGATAGGCTGGATGTTAAGCCAAATCGCCTCGGGTACAAACGGACAGAACAACCGCATCATCAGCACTGGTAGACACCAGTGCATGCCCCATATCACTATCAAAATAGATGCTGTCGCCTTCAACAAGCAGTAGCGGAGCATAAAACTCGCTGTACAGCATGATATCGCCATGAAGCACCATCAAAAACTCTTCGCCATCATGACGCACCCATTGGTGGTATTCGTCAAAGTTGCGTGCGCGCACAATGGTCTTAAAGGGAATCATGCGCTTTTGAGCCAGCTGGTGCCCCAGTAATTCATGCTCGTAAGTAGGCGTTGGATGTAGCTGCCCTTTGTCTTTACGCGTTAAGTCGCGTCGTCCCATGGTATAGCGTTCACGTTTGGGCGGCGTAAAGAGCTGGGGTAGATCGATATTAAGCCCAGTGGTGAGTTTTTGAACGACGCTAAACGTAGGCGAGACTTGATCATTTTCAATCTTTGAAAGGGTAGAGCGCGCTAGCCCGGTACGCTGGCTGACATCTTCCAGCGTCCATTGGTTAGCCAAGCGAATCTGCTTGAGCCGCGCGCCCAAGAGAAGCGGTTCTACAAACGGTTTGCTGCCGGAGGCAATACGCAGTGCGGCATGTTCTTCAGAAGTGGCGGTCATAATGGTCACATAAAAGACAGCAATAGGGACCATAGTAACATAGCGTTAGCGTCTGCCAGGGTATTCGCGAGTACAGAATATTTAACCTTCTTCTGAAAAAGGTAGCCCCAGCAAGGCTCTAATATGCGCCTCCACACCTCTTCCTAATGATTTAGGGTCGTAGCCACCTTCCAGTACAGAGACAACGCGGTTATCCGCATAAAGCGCCGCGATCTCCATTGCCAAATGCGTTATCCAATAATAGTCTTCATCACCCAGGCAGATATCGGCCATCGTATCGTCGCGATGAGCATCAAACCCTGCCGATATCATCACCAGGTCCGGTTTAAACGCATGAAGGGCGGGTAGCCACTGATGCTCAATGAGGCGTCGAAATTCAGCGCTGTCAGTGCCTGATTCTAGCGGCGTATTAACAACGTTGTGCCACTCACTACGCAGATAACGCCACGGGTAAAACGGGTACTGAAAGCTTGTACAGATCAGGACATCTGATCTGTCCTTAAAAATATCGATAGTTCCATTACACTGATGGACATCAAAGTCGAGGATAGCGATACGCTTGGCACCATACACGTCACGTGCATGGGCGGCACCTACGGCGATATTGTTATAAAAGCAAAAGCCCATCGCCTCGCTTGCTTCGGCATGATGGCCGGGAGGCCTAACGGCACAAAAAACATTATCAGCGTGGCCCTTAAACACCTGATCGACTGCTTTTATAGTGGCCCCGGCAGCAACCCGGGCAGCTTTTAAGCTATCCGGATTCATGAGCGTTTCACTGTCCAAGGCGACAATGCCTTCAGTAGGCACACATTTCTCTAAAGCATTAAGGTGCCGGGGCGGGTGTACTTTTGCCAACGCCTCAAAACTGGCTTCTTTGGCATCAGACTGCATGGTCTGCTGTAATAAACCGGCAAGTGAAAGGCGAGCGCGAATTGCTTCCAGACGCTGTGGACTTTCAGGATGTTCTGGTCCCATATGATGCAATGAGCAGTCTGGATGGGTAAGGTAAGAGGTGATCATTCAAGCGCTCCATTGTATTGAGGCCACCTTAATCGCCTCTGGGGCTTGCGCGACAGTGTCAATAAGTCGTACACCGTCGTTATTTACTTCAGGGGAGGCTCAATTTTGAGTACGCGCTTTTTGCATCATTTTTTTGAACCTCGCACGCTAGCCGTGTTTGGCGCCTCTGAAAAACCGGCCTCGCTGGGTGGGCTAGTGCTGAATAACCTGCAAGAGGGGGGCTTTAAAGGCACCCTGTGGGCGGTCAATCCAAAAGGTTATGACCAAGTATTCGGCGTGCCCTGTTTCAGCAGTGTAGCGGATTTGCCCGAAGTGCCGGACCTAGCGGTTGTTTGCTCGCCGATTAAAGGCGTTCCCAAATTAATTAAACGCCTGGGCGAGTTTGGTGTGAAAGCCGCGTTGGTGCTTTCCGGAGGCGCCTACCTGGACCGCGATAGCGACAATACAGGCTCTATTCGTGAGCGGATGTTAAAAGCCGCTATCGCCTCAGGTATTCGAGTGTTGGGCCCAGAGTGCATGGGTGTCATCGTCCCAAGCAAGCGTTTGAATGCCTCTTACGCCAGCCAGCCTGTCAAAGCGGGCCGTGTTGCGTACCTGGGCCAATCGGGCATGCTTGCCAACGCCATGATTGATTGGGCCGCTGGGCGCGATGTGGGGTTCTCTCACTTGATTACGGTGGGGGATAGCGTCGATGTTTTGTTGCCGGATTTAATCGACTACGTGAACCAGTTTTCACCCGCTCAGGCCATCTTATTACACCTGGAAAGGGTGAGTGACGCACAACATTTTATGACCTCTGTGCGCGATGCTTCGCGTAACCGCTTGGTACTTGCCATTAAAAGCGGCCGTACGCCGCAATCCGATATTTCGGGGATGGCACCTACGCCGGGTATTGCTAACCGTGATGTCGTTTTCGATGCGGCGTTTGCACGCGCTGGGGTGGTAAGGGTTGACGATTCTGATGAGCTATTGGATGCTCTGGAAACGCTCTCGCGCATGAAGCCACTGCGCGGTGATCGGTTAGCCATTGTTTCTAATGGCTTGGGTCCTGCCATGCTGGCGATTGATAAGCTGGTTAGCGCAGGCGGTAAGCTTGCCGTGTTTAGTGAGGAAACCCAAGCGGCGCTACATAAAAGCCAAGTCGATATAAGTAAGCCCGGCGAAAACCCGGTTGACCTGGGTGGCAACGCAACTCCTGCACGCTTTGTTGAGGCGCTGGAAATTGTGGCCGCTGATGCCAATGTCGATGCGGTGCTGGTGGTCCATGCCCCAACACGGTTGGCACCTTCAGCGATGACGGCTCAAGCCCTAATTGATAATCGCAAAAAATTTCGGCGAAACTTGCTGACCAGTTGGATGGGCCTGAAGGAAGCCCTTAATGCCCGCCATCTCTGCAACATCGCGGGTATACCGACCTATATTTCCCCGGAAAAAGCCGTTAAGGCTTTCATGCACATGGTAATTTACCAGCGTGTTCAAGCCTTGCTGCATGAAATTCCACCTAGCCTGCCATTTTCAACGAGCCCGGAAATACGTGCCCAGTGTCGGTCGCTGATCACCCAGGCAAAAGAGCAGGGGAGAAAGACACTCAGTCATTCAGAAACAGCCCAGGTACTTAAAGCGTATGGTATTCCTGCGGCGCCAAGTGTGTATCTGAGCAACCCTGAAGAGGCCGAATCCGCAGCTCAAAAAATCCAAGGGCCGATGGCTCTGAAAGTGGTTCATGAAGGTAATTGCCGGCCTTACCGATACCGTAAACATCCCCATAAAATGTCTGCCGGGCTGCTACAAGACCTGGAAACGCCTGCTGAAGTGGCGCAAGGGGTACGTCAGCTGGGTGATAAAGTACATGAGAAATTTCCCCAGTACACTATTCGCGAGTTCTGCTTACAGCCTATGCAGCGGGGTAAGCACTCCATGCAGATTTGTGCCGGAATTACCCGCGACCCGGTTTTCGGCCCGCTGATTGTGTTTGGTATTGGCGGCTATAAAGTCAATATTTTGGCAGACCGCCAGGTCGCTCTGCCACCGTTGAACATGAGCCTGGCGGCCGACGTCGTCGGCAGGACGCACGCAGCCTCTTTAATTCGTGAGCACTCCGCTGAACCTGAGCGCGACATTCAGCGGCTATGTCAGCTGTTAGTCAAGCTTTCGCAAATGGCATCTGATTTGGGGGATCTGCGAGGGTTGGAGATCAACCCGTTACTGCTTAATCGTGATGGCATGCTGGCGGTGGATTTTGCGATGGATTTAGGCACGCCTGCGCGCTTTGCCATCATGCCATACCCGGAAGAGTTGCGAGAGTGGGTAACGCTGAAAAACGGCTGGCAGGTAGAGGTACGCCCCATCAGGGCCGAAGATGCGCCTTTAATCACCGCTTTTCACCGTCAGCTATCGGAAGAGAGTATTCGTTTCCGCTACTTCCACAATAAGTCCAACCTCACTCAACGTGATTTATCGGTTTTGTCACATATTAATTATGATCGACAAATGGCATTTATCGCCGAGCACCAGCACGCAGATGGGCGTAAAGAGATGTTAGGCGTTGTGCGTGTGTGGAACGACCCTGACAATATACGCACCGAGTTTTCGGTGATCATCCGCGATGATTTACAAGGGCTTGGGATTGGCAGCCTGCTGATGAAGAAGATGGTCAATTACTGCACGCATATCGGTACGCTCGAAATGATAGGCAAAATCATGGTCGATAACCACCCAATGCGGGCGTTAATGAAACACTTGGGATTCACGTGCCGCTATAACATGGAAGAACAGGTGATTGATGCTGTCCTGCGCTTAAATGAGCCCGAAAGCGAGTGGCAGCGCCTTCGTCTGGAAAGTCTGCCCTATTAACCCGGCCAAGTGCACCACCTCTACATCACCACTACAGCAGGCCTGCCTAATTAACGTATCACCGAAACAGACCTGCGCTGAACAATAATGAGCGATCTTTATAGGGTTATGGGGCCAAGCGGAACTGGCTCCACTCTCCACCATCGCGACGCTCGAAACGTATACGGTCATGTAGTCGGCTGGGCTGGCCCTGCCAAAATTCAATCATGTCAGGTTGCAGGCGGTAGCCGCCCCAATGGATGGGCCGCGGGATTTCTTGCCCCTCATAGGCCTGTTCAAAGCGCTTCTGACGCTCCTCAATCCAGTTACGATCAGGAATGACAACGCTTTGCGTTGCAATCCAGGCGCCTAACTGGCTACCGCGAGGGCGGCTGGCAAAGTACTCATCCGATTCATCCGGCGCAACCTGTTCGACGGAACCTTCAATACGCACTTGGCGAGCAAGTGATGGCCACCAAAACGTCATTGCCGCAAACGGCACGTTGCTCAGCTCACTACCTTTATGGCTATGATAATTGGTGTAAAACACCATACCTTGCTCATCAAATCCTTTCAGCAATACAACGCGTGCATGCGGCCGCCCTTGGCTATCCACTGTTGCAAGCGTCATGGCATTGGCGTCTTTGTCCTCCTTCTCCATGGCCAGGCTAAACCACTCATCAAACAGCACGAAAGGCCCTTGAGTGACATGGGTTTCATCAAGCCTGCCACCTTCGTAATCACGCCGAATGTCGGCTATGTTGCGAGTCATTAGCGGAACTCCCTAAGTTTTAATAATACCCTGAATTTTAATAACGTTCGTCACTCTTTAGATAACGCCCAAAACGTTCACTTACCTGTTTGGCGCTGTTGTTGGCTACGAAAACGTGCGTACCCCATGCAACCTACAAAAAGTGCCAGCGATACGAGCGCTTCCACAATGCCATGCACCGTTTGCCCGGGTACAGCGGCTAGCATGACACCTTGTGTAACGTAGAGAAGGCTGACAAAGGCGAGCCAGGCATGGCCACGTGCACGCTGGCCAAGAATGGAAGGTAAAAAAAGCACCAGCGGTAAAATAAAGGCCACTATAGGCCGCCAATCAAACGTATCGCTTTGCAATGTAAAGCCACGATAAATAACCAGCAGCAAGAGCAGCGTAAAACTGATCAATACACACTGCCGAGCACGCAGTGTTAACGTATTTATGCCGTGGCGCTGCTCCAGGCTAGTTAGCCACTGCTTCATGATGTCCCCTGGCGCATGGCATTAAGCGCTACTGCTAGTTTAGCCAGTCGTTTGCCTTGTGCCACGCATAGTGCTCGTTCATGTTCATCCACCGAACGGTCGCTACGCGGGCCTGCCAAATGGCTGGCACCGTAAGGCGTGCCTCCGCCTTGGGTGCTTAACAGGGCCGTTTCACTATAGGGAATACCTGCATAGACCATTCCGTGGTGCAACAAAGGCACTAACATGGTCAGCAGCGTACTTTCCTGGCCGCCGTGTAGACTGGAGGTCGATGTAAATGCACAAGCTGGTTTATCGACCAAAGCACCGTTCATCCATAAGCTGCTTGTGCTATCCAGGAAATACTTTAAGGGAGCGGCCATATTGCCAAAGCGCGTGGGGCTACCCAAGGCAAGCGCGCTGCAGTTACGCAGATCATCAAGTTCAACATACACCGCCCCCTCATCAGGGATTTCCGGCGCGACGGCCTCGCAAGTTGTTGAAACTGGAGGCACCGTGCGTAAACGCGCTTCAATACCCGCAATGCTTTCAATACCTGCAGCCAATTGACGGGCCATGTCGGCCGTCGCCCCTGAGCGAGAGTAATAAAGAACCAATACGTAAGGGGTGGTGTTACTCATAAATTTTCCTTGGTCCTGGAAGAACGCCGATAAAAGCCCTGCCTGATGCCTTATGGTATCAGAGCTATGTACTTGGCAGGAGATGGCTTTAAAAGATGGTAGCTGGTTTCGGGTAATCTGACGTAAACCCAGACGTCGCTTCCATCGGCTAACCGTTTTTTAACGCGCTCGTACCGAACGCCCAAGCGTTCATAGCGATCAAGCCGCCTTAACGCTTCCGGCGTCACGGTTAATTTTAGGCCTTCGACGTGGCTACCTGGCTGAGGAGCGACGTCCAGATCGTGACGCTGATACCCTGGAAGAACCGCCGGTTCTGGACTGCCTAAACTGCCAGCGACTAACCAGCGAATCAGTGGATAACGTAGCGTTCCATACACAAACAGCTGATGTGTGCGTTGTTCTACCGTTTGCACCTCATCAGGCGGGGAATAGAGCCAGGGACTTAACAGGGTTAGCCATAGCCATGTGGCCGCTGACAGCAGTAATAAACCTGCCAGAGCGACTGTTTTTTTAACCCAGCCCATCCGTTGCCCTTTTAAAAACCTGAGTGGGATAGCCTGGCGTGCCGTTCTCCCTTAAGCAAGTGTTGAGCAATCTGCTTAAGCAATACGATATGGTTTGCTAGGATAGAGGTAGACCTTATCGGAGGAGCCTGCAATGAACCAGCCACTTCGTGATGATATGGATTTCCGAGCCTCTGTGGGTGATGTAACGCCGTTGGCACGTAGTAATCAGGCCGACGCAGGTAATCATCGGAGGAAGCCTTCTGCAGCCCAGCTTGCACGCAGAGAAAGCGCTCAAGAAGAGCTTAGTGAACGTAATTTTCTATCCGATGACTTTGTTGATTTACTGCCCCCTTTTGATCCTATCGAATACCGTCGAGAAGGCATTCAGCAGGGCGTTGTCGATAAATTAAGGCATGGAGGATATAGCGTACAGGCACAACTTCATTTATTGCGTCGGCCGTTGGCTGAATGTCGCCGCATGCTGTTTCCGTTTATTCAGGAAGCCTATGCGCATGACCTGCGTTCGGTCATGATTGTGCATGGAAGAGGGCGCGAACTGGACAGCCCAGCCAACGTGTTGCGCTCTTACCTAGCCAAGTGGCTTGGCCAGTTTGAAGAGGTCCAGGCGTATGTCTCTGCCCAGCCTTCCGAAGGCGGGCTTGGCGCTACGTGGGTGATGCTGCGCAAAAGCCAGCGGGCGAAAGCCAATAACCGTGAGCGCCAGCAAAAAAGGAAAGGATAACAACAAAAATGCCCCTGAAAGCAGGGGCATTCACTGTGTGTCTCGCTATCAAGCGTAAGAAGCTACCTTATTGGTTGCCTGTTGGCGCAAGTGAAACAGCGGCTCGGGTTGATCGGTCGCAGGCTGATAAGCGCGACTAAAAATATGCAGATTTCGCAGAGCATCTTCGACCCACTGGTCTTCTCGAAGCGAAAGTCCGTCAAATCCACAGCGGGTCATAAAAAACAGCTGGTCAACCAGCACATCGCCAATGGCACGCACTTCACCCTGGTAGGCATAGCGCTCCCTTAGTAGGCGCGCCAGGCTATAGCCACGGCCGTCAGTGAATTTTGGAAAATCGATTGCAATTAATGGCGCGCTTGAAAGGCGTTCAGCCAACTCTGGTGTCAGCTCGGTATCCGCAGGCAACCAGGGAGCTGTCAGCTTGCCCTCTGAAGTGCTATCAAGCCAGATTGAGAGCGGCACGATGGTATGCGCGTCAGATACTGTTGCGTTTGTTTCAGTATCGCGTACTAACGTCCAGCTATCCTGCGTTTCTTGGCCGCGAAACAGGTAAGGACGTTGGCGTTCTACCAGATCTGTCTCGAATGGCAGGTTCTCTTCAGAAGAAGGCTGGTTAAGCATAAACGCGCTCCTTAAAAGGCTTCAGGCCGATACGACGGTAAGTGTCCAGGAAAGTCTCGCCACTATGACGCTCACCCACGTAAACGTTTAGCAGCTTATCAATCACATCAGGCACATTTTCACGGCTAAAGGATGGGCCAAGAATCTTGCCCAAAGCGGCACTGTTGCCTTGATCACCACCCAGCGAAATCTGGTACCACTCTTCACCTTTCTTATCGACGCCTAGTATGCCGATGTGGCCTACATGGTGATGTCCGCAGGCATTCATGCAGCCTGAAATATTAAGATCCAGCGGGCCGAGATCATACAGGAAGTCCAGGTCTTCAAAGCGTTCTTGAATTGACTGTGCCACAGGGATTGACTTCGCATTAGCAAGCGCGCAGTAGTCCCCCCCCGGACAGCAGATAAGATCTGCCAGTGTACCGACCGTGGGATTTGCCAAGCCTAGAGCTTCCAGATCGTGCCATAGTGCTTCCAGTTGATCGGCAGGTACATCACCAAGCACCAGGTTTTGTTCGTGAGTTACACGAAGCTCGCCGAAGCTATATTTGTCTGCCAGGTCTGCTATCTGGTGCATTTGTTCCCAGGTAACGTCACCCGGTGAATGGCCGCTGCGTTTTAGTGACAGCGTCACCGCTTTATAGCCTTTAACTTTATGCCCCTGAACATTGTTGGTCATAAAACGGCCAAAAGCACGATTTTCCTGGCGCAGTGCATCAATAGCCGCGATAGCGTCGTCACTTACCGGGCGGCGGTCAGGATCAACAAAGTATCCTGCAACCCGCTCAATACTTTCAGGCGTTAAGGTTTGAGGGCCATCTTTAAGATGCGCCCACTCCTCGGCTACTCGGCGGCTAAACTCTTCGACACCTAGCGCTTTGACCAGTATCTTGATCCGTGCTTTGAACTTGTTGTCCCGGCGGCCAAACTGGTTATAAACGCGAACCAGAGCCTCCAGATACGTAAGCAAGTGCTGCCAAGGCAAGTCTTCACAAACAACTTCACCGATTAGCGGTGTGCGGCCCAGACCGCCGCCCGCGAGAACTTTTACGCGCACTTCACCCGCATCATCACGCCATAGGCGTAACCCTACATCGTGAACCTGAATGGCTGCACGGTCTTGCTCAGCGCCGGTCACGGCAATTTTAAATTTGCGCGGCAGATAAGCGAATTCAGGATGAAATGTCGACCATTGGCGTATCAGCTCACACCAGGGGCGAGGATCTACTTCTTCGTCTTCCGCAATACCTGCAAATTGATCAGTCGTGGTATTACGAATGTCATTACCACTTGTCTGAATTGCATGCATTTGGACAGTTGCCAACTCCGCCAGCATATCCGGCACCGTCTCAAGCTTAGGCCAGTTCAACTGCAGGTTGGTACGCGTTGTAAAGTGACCGTACCCGCGGTCAAAGTCACGCGCTAGGTCCCCCAACTTACGCAACTGATAGGAAGCCAGCATGCCGTAGGGAATGGCGATCCGCAGCATGGGAGCATAGCGCTGAACGTATAAACCGTTCTGTACCCGCAAAGGAAGAAACTCTTCTTCGCTGAGTCGACCCGCCAGATAGCGGTTCATCTGATCGCGAAATTGAGCAACGCGCTCATCAACAAGCGTTTGGTCGTGAATATCGTAACGGTACATGTGGCACGATCCTGCTAAAAAGCGAAATGGTCACGTCAAGGCGGACATTAATGTAGTGTTACCTTAACGCGTGTTTCATATTCTACAAAAGAATATATAATTATCTTTTTATCGCTAAACGATATTTAAAACATTGGGAGCTAGCCAGCGCTTACGCTGCCAAATCCATAAAAAACCCGCCGAGTTGGCAAGCCGATAAACTATCTGTACCAGCCAAACCCCAAGCAGGCCTTGTTGTAAACCAATCCCAACCCACCAGGCAAGGGGCAGAAACAAAAGCCACTGCATGCTTAAGGTCAGCAGCATCACCGTACGCTGCGCGCCAGCGCCCATCAATGCCTGAGCCAGCACCAGCGCCGCCGCATCCAGCACAATCATTGCACCGGTAATTTGTAAGGGCAGCGTGCCCAGGGCGATAAGCTCGGGGCTGGAAAAGAAAATGCTGAGTACCTGCATCGGGAATACGAGCATTGGCAGTGCCAAGAGGGTGAGCAGCACACCGGCAACGCCCAGCGCATCCAGCCCCCACCGATGGGCCGCCCTTTGATCATCCTGGCCTAATGCTTCGCCTACCAGGCTCATGGCAGCAACGCCCACACCCACACCCGGCAGGATTAGCAATAATGACAAGTTAACCAACACATGCCCAACCGCAACACTTGCGCTCCCCATACGACTTAACAACCAAAAAAGCACCACATAGCCCGCCGCAAAACATATCTGCTGTAGGGAATGAGGCAGAGCAAGTGCTAGCGTTGTGCGCAGCGTATCAAGCGACGGCAGGCTGAACAAAAAGCCATTCTGGTCGCGCTGTCTTACAGTGACCCAAAGCCAGATAAAAAGGCCTAAAAACATCGAGAGAGTTGTACCTACGCCTGCGCCGCTTGCCCCCATACGAGGTAGCCCAAACAGGCCATAGATCAGCCCGCTACTGGCCGCTACGTTAAACAGCTGAACAACCATAATGATGCGCAGATAAAGGTGGGTTTGTTGGCGGCCATTCCAATAACCACGAAAACATAGCGTTAATGCAATAGCGGTAAGCGCAACAACGCGCCAGCGAAAGTAATCAACCGCCACGTGCTGAATCTCAGGCACCTGCGTTATCAAATGCAGCAGGGCAGACGCTTGCCACCAGGCCAGCAGCGATAGCGGCAGCCCAACTACCAGGCCAACCGCAACGCCTGCCTGTAAAGGCTGAGCCGAATACTCACAGCCCGCTCCAAGGCGCTGGGACGTTTGCGATTGAACGCTTGAAGAGAGACCAAACACCAAGGCGGTGAGCATAAACATGGCGTAACCACCCACACCCACACCCGCCAGCGCGACCTGGCCTAAATGGCCCACCAGTGCGGCATCAATGATGTTGAGCATGCTCTGAGAAAGCATGCCCAACATGATCGGTAGCGCCAAGCGAACGACTTGGCCGTGGCGTCGAGTTGCTAACGCCATATCAACTGGGGTCGTAAGAGAGCACCGGCGATAGCCAGCGCTCCATTTCCTCAAACGGCATCTGTTTACGCTCAGCGATTGCTTCTACCTGGTCACGAGTGATTTTGCCCGTCGAGAAATACTTTGACTGCGGATGAGCAAAATACCAACCCGCAACGGCAGCGGCTGGCCACATGGCGTAGCTTTCGGTTAGCGCAAGGCCGGTATTTTCTGTGGCGTTAAGCAGCTTGAACAAGGTGCCTTTCTCGGTGTGGTCCGGGCAGGCAGGATAGCCGGGGGCGGGGCGAATGCCCTGATATTTTTCTGCTATCAGCGCGTCGTTATCCAGTGTTTCTTCTGGCACGTAACCCCAGAACTCTTTACGTACCCGCTCGTGAATGCGCTCTGCAAAGGCCTCTGCCAAACGGTCGGTAAGTGCTTGAACCAAAATCGCGTTGTAGTCATCACCTGCCGCTTCATACGCCTTGGTAAGTTCGTCAACGCCATGGCCGGCGGTAACCGCAAACCCGCCGATCCAGTCGGCTTTACCGCTCTCTTTAGGCGCAATAAAGTCCGCCAGGCTGTAGCAGATACCGTCACGACCCTTGGTGGTTTGCTGGCGAATATGGTGAAGGCGCTCGATGACCTCACTGCGCGATTCATCGGCATACACTTCAACGACGTCATCATCCACACTGTTGGCCGGCCACAGGCCGATAACGCCCCGAGCCTGAACGCGCTTTTCATCGACAAGCTTGCGCAACATGACTTGCGCATCGGCAAACAGGTTGCGCGCCGCTTCGCCCACGACCTCATCGTTAAGAATTTTTGGGTACTTACCCGCTAACTGCCAGCTCATGAAGAAGGGCGTCCAATCGATACGCTCGATCAGCTCTTCAAGGTCATAGTTATCGAACGTTTTGAGGCCCAGGAGCTTGGGTTCAGCCGGCGTCTGGGTGTTCCAGTCGGTGCGGAAACGACGTTTGCGCGCCTGAGTGTAATCCAGGTCCGCCGCTTTAGGGCGCCGCTTGGCGTTACGTTCGCGCACCTTGACATACTCTTCACGAATTTCCGCGACATACGCCGTTTTTAGGTTGGGGGCGAGTAATCGGCCGGCGACACCTACCGCGCGTGAAGCATCGGTTACATAAATGACCGGTTGCTCATACTGTGGCTCAATTTTAACGGCCGTATGCGCTTTGGAGGTCGTCGCGCCACCAATCAGCAGCGGCAGGTTCATGCCTCGGCGCTGCATTTCCTTGGCTACATGTACCATTTCATCGAGCGACGGCGTAATCAGCCCCGAGAGGCCAATAATATCGGCGTTGTGGTCAATCGCGGCTTGAAGAATTTTCTCGGCAGGCACCATTACGCCAAGATCAATAACTTCGTAGTTATTACACTGCAGCACCACGCCAACAATATTTTTGCCGATATCGTGAACGTCGCCTTTAACCGTGGCCATGACAATTTTGCCCTTGGCCTGAGTGCCTTCGTTTTTTTCCGCTTCGATATACGGGATCAAATAGGCAACCGCCTGCTTCATGACCCGCGCGGATTTCACTACCTGGGGCAGGAACATTTTACCGGCGCCAAACAAGTCGCCGACAACGTTCATGCCATCCATCAGTGGCCCTTCAATGACCTCGATAGGGCGCTCGGCCTGAACGCGAGCTTCTTCGGTGTCGTCTTCGATATAGGCCGTGATGCCTTTCACCAGCGCGTGTTCGATGCGCTTATTAACGGGCCAATCACGCCACTCAAGGTCCTCTTTCTTGGCCGGGCCGCTACCGTCACCCTTGTACTTGTCTGCCAGCTCCAGCAAGCGCTCGGTGCCGTCGCTGCGCTTATTCAGCACAACATCTTCCACGGCATCGCGAAGCTCGGCGGGTAAGTCGTCGTATAGCGCAAGTTGCCCGGCGTTAACGATCCCCATGCTCAAACCCGCACGGATAGCGTGATACAGGAACACCGAGTGGATCGCCTCACGTACCGGGTTATTGCCCCGGAATGAGAAAGAGACGTTAGAAACGCCGCCTGAAATCATCGCATGGGGCAGGTTTTCGCGAATCCACTGAGACGCCTCGATAAAGTCGACGGCGTAGTTGTTGTGCTCTTCGATGCCTGTGGCAATGGCGAAGATGTTGGGGTCGAAAATGATATCTTCGGCCGGAAAGCCGATGTCATCGACCAGTAGGCGGTAGGCGCGCTCACAGATTTCCGTCTTGCGTGCGAACGTATCGGCTTGACCATCCTCGTCGAAGGCCATGACCACGATAGCCGCGCCAAAGCGACGACATTTGGTGGCTTGCTCACGAAACGCCGCTTCGCCTTCTTTTAAAGAAATCGAGTTAACAATGGCCTTGCCCTGAACGCATTTTAGGCCTGCTTCGATAATGTCCCATTTGGACGAGTCGATCATGATTGGCACGCGGGCAATATCCGGCTCGCCAGCGATCAGATTTAGAAAGCGCACCATGGCTTCCTGCGACTCCAGCATGCCCTCATCCATATTGATATCGATGATTTGCGCGCCGTTCTCAACTTGCTCAAGCGCTACTTCCAGGGCCGTGGTGAAATCTTCTTCAACGATAAGCCGTTTGAAACGCGCCGAACCCGTTACGTTAGTACGCTCACCCACGTTGACGAATAACGAGTCTGCATCAATGTTGAAAGGCTCAAGTCCGGACAAACGGCAAGCGGAGCTACGCTCAGGAATTTGACGCGGTGCCATGGGACGCACCGCATCTGCAATTGCACGAATATGTTCAGGCGTTGAGCCACAGCAGCCACCAATGATATTAACCAGGCCGCTCTCGGCAAACTCGCTAACAATCGCCGCCATCTCCTCCGGCGTTTGGTCATACTCACCAAATTCGTTAGGCAGGCCAGCGTTAGGGTGTGCGGAGACAAACGTATCGGCTTTGGTGGATAGCTCTTCAAGGTAAGGACGTAGCTCTTCAGCCCCTAGCGCACAGTTAAAGCCTACTGACAGCGGCTGGGCATGGCGAACCGAGTTCCAAAACGCCTCGGTGGTTTGCCCGGAAAGCGTCCGGCCCGAGGCATCGGTGATCGTGCCTGAAATCATGACCGGCAGACGCTTTCCAAGGTCTTCAAACAGCACTTCAAGTGCATAGATCGCGGCTTTGGCGTTAAGCGTATCGAAGATGGTTTCGATCATGATCAGGTCAGCGCCGCCCTCGATCAGCGCCTGAGCAGCTTCATAATAGTTTTCACGCAGCTCATCGAAGGTCACGTTACGCTTGGACGGGTCGTTCACATCCGGCGATAACGAAGCAGTGCGTGAAGTGGGCCCCAATACGCCAGCAACGAAACGCGGCACGCCGGTTTCAGCCGCGACCGCATCGCACACTTCCCGAGCCAGGCGTGCAGACTCACGGTTAAGCTCGACAACAATGTCTTCCATGCCGTAGTCGGCTTGAGAAAGGCGCGTACTGTTAAAGGTATTGGTTTCAATAATGTCCGCACCCGCTTCCAGGTAGCCGCGGTGAATACGCGACACTACGTCGGGGCAGGTGAGCGCCAGCAAGTCATTATTGCCTTTTAAATCTGACGGCCAATCGCTGAAGCGTTCGCTACGAAAGTCTTCCTCGCTCAGCTGGGCATTTTGCAGCATGGTCCCCATACCGCCATCCAGAATTAGAATGCGTTGGGTAAGGCGTTGGGTAAGCGAGGCGTTCAAATCACTAGCGGCCATAACAGGGAATCTTCTCCAGCGTCTTGATCGAAAATATTTTATCAAAATACGTTTTCGAAAAGGGGTATGAGCGGCGTTTTACAACATATCAATAAACAAACGGACATTATGATACCAAAGGCCGCCAAGCAGGGCAGCTATACAATGCAGCCGTTAAAAAATCATTAGCCCGTTAGCCATTTAAATAGCCTACTAAAACAGTCGGGATTGTGTCGACGCGCTGTTTTGCTTACCATAGCAATAAAATGACATGTGAAGTGGTATTGCCACTGTTCACGGGAGGGAAAATAGCCTCATGACCACGACTACCGAAGCACCAGGTATCGACATTACCGATAGCGCCCAAGAGTACCTTGCGGAATTGCTTGAAAAGCAAAACGTTGAAGGTATCGCTGTGCGTATTTTCATTACCCAACCGGGCACGCCGTATGCAGAGACATGCCTTGCATACTGCCGTCCGGGCGAAGAAGAACCCGCTGACGTTACGCTTGAACTTGAAAAGATCAACGTATTTCTTGATAAAAACAGCTTGGCGTTTTTAGAAGAAGCCGTGGTCGATTTCAATGCTGATCGTATGGGGGGGCAGCTGACCATCAAGGCACCCAACGCCAAGATGCCCAAGGTAAATGCTGACAGCCCGCTTGAGGACCGTATTAATTACGTGCTGTATAGCGAGATTAACCCTGGCTTGGCAGCGCATGGCGGTGAGATCAAGCTGATTGAGTTAACCGAGCAAAAAATGGCTATTCTGGCGTTTGGCGGCGGTTGCCAAGGGTGTGCAGCGGTAGATTTAACGCTTAAAGACGGCGTCGAAAAAACGCTGATGGAGCGCATTCCTGAACTTGCCGGTATTCGTGATGTGACAGACCATACCGATAACACCAACGCTTATTACCGCTAGGTAAAGCCGTGTTTTGATTCGAGCCCAGCCTTATGGCTGGGTTTTTGCGTTTTATCCAAACGTATACGGGACACGTGTTGTACAAGGATAAGGAGTCTTTAAGATTCGTTACGCGGAATGCTTTATTCGTTGGCGTACCTTGGGCAACATGCGCGATATGGCCGGAATGCGCAGGCACATCAGCAGTGCGCCTGCCATCGCGTATAAAAACCACTCCTGCATGTCGGCGCGTACTATCCACAAGAAATGCAGCAACACCAGCACCAAAATAACGTAGCTAAACTTATGGAGCGTTTTCCAGCGCTTGCCCAGTTTACGCATGGCCCAACGGTTAGACGTAGCGCCTAACGTTACCAAACCCAGCAGGGCAAGCATGCCCACAATAATATACGGCCGTTTAACGATCTCACTGCCTAGCTGCGTCCAATTAAGTCCCAGAATAAATAACGCGTAACAAACGAAATGCAAAAATGCATAGGCCAGCGTCCACAGACCCAGCTGGCGACGAATAACGCTAAAACCTTTCCAGCGTGTCAGGCGGGTCAGGGGCGTAAGACTTAAGGTAAGCAACAATAGCCATAGTGCGCCTTGGCCAATATTTAACAGCAAATAGCGCCCAGGCTCTGGGCCCGCCAAGTTGTTAGCTACTTGCAAACTCCACCAGCCCAAGGGCGCCAAGGCGAAAATGAAAACGCCTATACGCCATAGCGTCATAAAATAAGCCGGCATCAGTAGTGAACCCGAAGATCCATGCCTGCGTATAAGTCAGCGACTTCATCGGCATAACCATTAAACATACGCGTGTCGATGATATTGGTATTGAAGAGGCTGTTCGGTAAACGGCGTTCGGTGGCCTGGCTCCAACGAGGATGATCGACCTCAGGGTTCACGTTGGCGTAAAAGCCATATTCATTGGCAGCGATTTGCTGCCAGGAATTGAGTGGCTCTTCTTCAACCAGTGAAATGCGCACAATCGATTTAATGCTTTTAAAGCCATACTTCCATGGCACCACTAGGCGAAGCGGTGCGCCGTTTTGATTAGGTAGCTCTCGTCCATACATGCCCATCGCTAGAAAGCTTAGCGGATGCATTGCCTCATCAAGGCGTAGCCCTTCTACATAGGGCCAGTCGATTAGGGCAAAAGCGGAGCCTTGCCCAGGCATTTGTTCAGGATCGACTAGCGTTTCAAAGCGCACGTAATTGGCTTTTGATGTTGGCTCTGCGCGTTGAATAACCTCGGCAAGCGAAATGCCTAGCCAAGGAATAACCATCGACCAGGCTTCAACACAGCGTAGCCGGTAAATGCGTTCTTCAAACTGGGAAGGGTTGACGAGATCTTCAAGGGCGAAGCGCCCACCCTTATTGACCTCACCATCAATCACTACGCTCCAAGGCTTAGTCACCAGCGAGCCCGCTTTGCGTGAGGGGTCGCTTTTGCCGGTACCAAATTCAAAAAAATTGTTGTAGCTGCTGGCATCCGCATAAGGGGCCATTTTGTCCTGGCTCGGGTCAGTAGGCACAACAGCCCGCCACTCGGCCGCATCGCGTTTGGCCTTAAACCATTCAGGCGCATCGCCTTCGGGAACATCGTTGTAGTCAGGCATTTGCTCACTGGCTGAGGCGTGGCCTGCTAATGCCAGCCCTGCTCCGAGGCCCGCGAGTCCGCCCATAAAACGTCGGCGTGATAAGTAAATCGACTCAGGGGTGATCTCTGATTCATGTAAGTCACCAGGTTTAGCAATTTTAATCAGCATGGTGATGCTCCTGCCGGTCAACAACCATCGGCTGGTTAAATGATGTCGGCAGGCTAGCCGGTGTCGACGTCATTCAATCATTCTCGTTCAACTGCCTTTCTCTGACGTTTATCGAAGCAGGTAGTTCAGAAAGTTGCTGCTGTAACGCCGTCATTTGTTGACCCATTGTGGTCTGCCATTCGCGCTCACGTTTCATCTGCTCTCGCTGCTGTTTGTTGTTTTCCTGAGCATCTTCCAATTGCTGAGTGAGCGATGCAATGCGCTCTTCCTGGGTGGCGATGTGCTGCTCCTGTTCTTTTGCCTGCTGGGCATATTGGCTTGCCTGAGTCTGCTGTTTTAGTAGATCGCCGCGATTTTGCTTTAGCTCCTCCGTTAACGCCTCGATGCGTTGCTGCTTCTGCTGGAGCCGCTTTTGCGAGGCTTTTCCTTCCTGAGCACGCTCCTGGCGAGCCTCATCCAGCATCGCCATCAATCTTCCCTCGGCATTTTCATTGCGCTGCTCTTCTTGGGCCAGGCGTTTTTCCCATACGCTCTGTTGCTCTTTTAACGCAGCGGTATGTTGCTGGCCAAGGGCCTCATTATGCTGGTGTAAGGTTTCATTTGCTTTTTTTAACTGCTGGTTTTCCTCATGCGCCTCAGTGGCAGCCTGCTGCCAATGTTGCTCTTTGGCCTGGCTTGCGGCCAGCTCACGGTTAAGCGCTTCAAGACGCTGCTCGGTATGGCGGAAGTGTTCCGCCAAGGCGCTTTCGCGCTGTTCGGCGTTCGCGGCTAACTGTTCGGCATTCTCAGCCAGCTGTTGGGCTTCTTCGACTTGTCGATTCGCCTCTTCGCGGTAGTGCAGCAGCGCCTGATTGGCGACTTCTTGCGCTTCACGCCATAGCTCACTGGCGACATTAACAACTACCTCAGGGACACCTTTAGGTGGAGGAACGTCGCGGTTTTGTTCGCGCTCGGTGCGCCAATAGCGGAAGTGCTCGCTAATCGTCGTAAAGCTGCCGGTACCCAACACCTCGCGGATTCGTTGCACGCTGGGCGTATCGCCACGGGTAAGAAGCGTATCAATTGCGTGCTGTACGTCACTGTACTGAATGCCACTGCGCGCCATGCTGTCTCTTCCTGATATTGCCTATTGAATCGTTCTATTTTCCGTGCAATGGCTTATAAATACAATAATTACGTTATACATATTACGTAATTTTATTTATCATTAAGCACATAAATTCAAGATTACTCTTATAATCTTGAATTTATATACGCTTGGCATCATACTTATCCCTTAGCAAACAGCGGCATAGCGATGCAGGCTAAAACAGAGCCAGGTAGCGTTATCGAGATAGGTTTCAGTATGTTTATGATCAAATGGACGTAATTGCCGGACAGAAGGGCGGCATACAGGCGTCAAGCGCTGTAGTGGAGCTGCCGTTTCAGTCATCGCGCATTAATGCGCATACAGACGCTCAGGCCGTTGCTGCATGGCTTGCCGAGTATCAGGACAGCCCGCAAACCTGGAAAAGCTACCGGCGTGAAACCGAGCGGTTGTTGCTTTGGCTTGACCACCAGCACTTAACGCTGGAAGCGATGAACCGGGAAACGCTGCGCCAATTTGAAGCATTCCTGGCAGACCCGCAGCCCGCCCAGCACTGGGTTGGGCCTTCAAAACCTCGTTACCACCCGGAGTGGAGGCCATTTCGTGGGGCGTTATCACCCGCCAGCCGCCGACAAAGTTTGATTATTTTGCAGGGGCTGTTTAGCTGGCTGGTAGAAGCAGGGTGGGTCAGCCATAATCCGTTTCGGTTGATGCGCGATAAATCTCGCCGCCTAAACAATCAGACACCTCGCATTGAGCGCTATCTGGAACGTGAGCTATGGGAGTGGTTTTGGTGCTGGCTTAATCAGCCAATGAGTGACGGGAAGGGAAGTCGTGCCGAGTATGAACAGGCCCGACGCCGGTTTATTTTCGGCTTTGCCTACTTATTGGCACCGCGTATTAGCGAAATGGCGGGCACCCGCATGGGTGATTTTTCCCAATCAGAAGGGCGCTGGTGGTGGTCCGTGGTGGGCAAAGGCAGCAAGCTTGCTCGCGTCCCAGTGCCTGATGATATGCAGGCATGTTTGACTGGTTGGCGACAAGCGCTTGGGCTTGATGGATTGCCCATGCAGTTTGACGAGACGCCTGCTATCCGAGCGCTGGATGGAAAGCGGGGTATTGGTGACAATCAGCTTTACCGGCTGATCCGTGAAACCTTTGCAGAAGCGGCCGACGTGCTTGAAGCTGAAGAGGGGGCGCCCGCCTATGTGGCTGCGCTGCGCAAGGCAACACCGCACTGGCTGCGACACACCTCGATCACCCACCAGGCTCAAGCGGGCATTAGCTTGCGTCACTTGGCAGAAAGCGCCCGCCATGCGCGGTTGGACACCACATCGCGCTACCTGCACACCGAAGATAATGAGTGGCACAGTGAACAGCAACGTCACCGGCTTACGCCATAAGGCACGTCAGGCTGAAAAGCTATCCACGCAAGCCACCTTGAACCCGTATAATGGTCTGACGCTTTTAAATCGAATATGAAAAGGAACGAGTATGAGCACTTCCGGCGCCGAGCAGGCCCAGCAAGAGCTAATCGAAGAGTTTGAAATGTTTGATAACTGGATGGACCGATATCAATACATTATCGATATGGGCAAGCAGCTTCCTGATTTTCCAGAGGCGTGCAAAACTGCGGAGTATAAAATTCAGGGCTGCCAATCCAATGTATGGATGCGCCATGAACAGCAGGGCGACACGCTGGTTTTTAGCGCTACCTCTGATGCGGCAATTGTTTCTGGGCTGATTGCAGTGCTGCTACGCATCTATAGCGAGCGCACAGCGGCTGAAATTCGCACTACCGAACCGCACTTTTTAGCGGATCTTGGGCTGGATAAACATCTTTCCCCCACGCGCAGCAATGGCCTCCACGCCATGCTTGAGCGTATTTACCAAGTGGCGCAGCAAGCCTAATGGCATTAACGTTGATGTTGATGACAGCATGAGGGAGAGGGCGGCGACTCGTCGTCCTCTTTACAAAGTTGCTCACTACGCCCACCGGGAACAGGGTCCATGCCACCAGAGTTGCCAGGATGGCATTTTAGGATTCGCTTGATAGCCATCCAGCCACCTTTGGCAGGGCCATGCACCTGAAGGGCTTCAATGGTGTAGGAGGAGCAACTTGGCCAAAATCGGCAGCGTGGCCCGAGCAGGGGGCTAATAAGGTATTGATAGGCACGCACCGTGCCAACCATTACTAAAACCGCCAGCTTGCGTAAAGCACGTAATATGTAATGCACCCAGCGCATGACTAACGGTTACCGTAAAGCTCATCCGGGTGAATAAGCGGTTCACTATTAATGGTGGCATCGGCGCTGGTTAGCGAAAGATAAAAGCAGCTTCGGCGACCGGTATGGCAAGCAGGACCTGTCTGGTCTACCTGTAGCAGCAATGTATCGCCATCACAATCCAGAGCCGCCGACTTAAGATGCTGCTGCTGTCCGGATGACTCGCCTTTTCGCCAGAGCTTTTTGCGTGAACGCGAATAGTAGCAAACGCGATGCGTGCTCAGCGTTTCCTCTAGTGCTTCACGCGTCATCCAGGCCATCATTAACACTTCTTTGGTGTCATACTGTTGAGCGATAGCAGGCAATAAACCTTCCGCGTTAAATCTAACAGCATCCAATAACGTCGTGGTGGCGGGTAATGTATCTTGTGGCGTTGCCGCCTCAAGTGCCTTGAATAACGTATCAGCCGGTAGTTGATCAAAACGAGACATATCTATTATTCACTCTTGGCTCGACAGTTTTGACAAAGGCCTTGCAGCTCAATCGTCTGTCGTTCAACACTAAAGCCTTGCCGGCTGGCAAAGGCTGACAGCTGATCGCTAACTTCATCCAAATGCAATTCTTCGACGTAACCACATTGACGGCAAATCAGCAGTTGGAACCCATGAATATGTTCAGGACAGGCGCATGCCACATAGGCGTTTAGCGACTCGATACGATGCACCAATCCTTGGTCAATCAAGAATTCCAGCGCTCGATAAACCGTAGGAGGGCGGGCAGCCGCATGCTCGGTTGAAAGTTTATCCAACAGGTCATAGGCTTTTAAACCGCCGCCATTGTGAGCAATCAATTCAAGCACGCGGCGTCGAATGGGGGTAAATCGAACGCCGCGGCTGTGACACTGTGATTCCGCTTGTTGAAGTAGCGTATTCGCTTCAGTCATTGGTGCACTCAGTAAACGTCATCAGCTTAGTCTACGCGCTTGCGATAGTTGTGTCAGGGCTTTCTGTTAGCTCACTCTTGCGAGCAAAGTGGTGCTGAGCAAACGCGACACGCTCGGCAACTGGCACCCCTTCTGGTTGACGCTCGATGAGATCAAGCCGGCGACGCAAACCCTCTCCGTTGGTCATTTGAATCGCAAGGCCCGGGCGTGCATTCAGCTCAAGCAGCATGGGCCCATGTTGCCTGTCCAGCACCATATCGGTTCCCAAATAGCCTAATCCGGTCATTTCATAGCAACCCGCCGCCAGATTTAGCAGGGTGTCCCACTGGGGGACCGCCAGGCTTGCCAGGTCATGCCCGGTATCCGGGTGGTTGAAGCAAGGGCGGTCAAACTGCACGCCGCGAAGCGCTTCTCCGGTGGCAATATTCAATCCAACACCGACCGCTCCCTGGTGCAGGTTGGCTTTGCCATCGGAAGCCGCCGTTGATAAACGCATCATCGCCATGACGGGGTAGCCCTTGAAAACGATGACCCGAATATCCGGCACACCTTCGTAGGTATATGCCATCAGGCTTTCTTCAAAATTAATCAGCGTTTCAATGACAGCTACATCCGGAGAGCCGCCCAGGGAGTAAAGCCCTGAAAGAATATTAGAGACATGACGCTCTACAGCCTCAAGCGTTAAATGCGCTCCGCTGGGTTTAACAAACTGATTATCAACTACCTTTTCGATAACCAGAATACCCTTGCCGCCACTGCCTTTGGCAGGTTTGATAACAAAACCATCATGACCTGTCAGCATATCGCCAATATGCTGAACGCCAAACTGCGTGGTTACCGTACCAATAAGCTCTGGTGTGGTAATGCCATACTCTTGCGCCAAAAGTTTAGTCTTGAGCTTGTCATCCACCAACGGGTAAAGGCGCCGTGAATTATACCGGCCAATATAGCGAATATTGCGCCGGTTCATGCCGATAATGCCTTTGTCGCGCAGGCGGCTAGGCCATGTCCAGTTGTTGAGCCAACTCATGACGGCTTCTCGTCATCAGTAATCGGCTTGAAGCGGCGTAACTCAAGCAAACGATAGCCGGTGTAGTTACCCAAAATCAGAATGAGCGCCATCAAAATCAGCTGAACACCCAGGAAGTTGAAGGTGATGTGACGCACCCAAGGGTTGTTCATGGCAAGGTATGCGAGCACGGCTGTCAACAAGCTGCCGCCCCCCTGAATAATGACCTGTTTTGGGCCTTCTTCTTCCCAGAGGATCGACATCCGCTCAATCGTCCAGGCCAGGATAATCATGGGGAAGAAGGTGACAGTGAGCCCCGCGCTTAGACCCATACGGTAAGCCAATACGGTAAAGATCGAGATAATCGCGATGACCGTTATGATGACCGCCGATACTCTCGCCACCAACAATAAGTTCAAATAAGACAGATAGTTACGAATAACCAAGCCAACAGCCACGATCAGCAGGAAGCCAATCAAACCCGTCAGCAGGGTGGTTTGTATAAAGGCGAGGGCGATCAGAACAGGCATAAAGGTGCCTGATGTTTTCACCCCGACCAATACACGCAAAAACACAACGACCAAAGCGCCAATGGGAATCAGCAGAATCGTTTGGAAAAGAGCTTGTTCTTCAAGTGGTAAGCTATGGATTGAGAAATTCAGCAGAGTATCATCAGAAAAGTGGTTGCGCACAGCAGCAGACGCTGGCTGATGGTGCGTTAGCATAGAGAAGCTAACCCGCGAGTTTGTACCGCCTTGAACTTCAAGCACCGCCCGACCACTTGTTTCCCAGAGCAGCAGGTTCTCGGGCTGGCCTTCCTCGCCCGTTGCGGGGTCGAATATATTCCAGCTTTCTGCAGGCTCATCAAATACCTGAATCCAACTGCTTAATAGTTGACGCCGGCGCCCATCTTCCAGTAGTAGTCCGCTTACTTCTCGTGCTTGTACACCCGCTTGATTTAGCAAGCGCACGATGAGAGCTGACGGCGTTTCCTGGGTAAGCAGTAAGCGGGCATTTTCGCCCTGACGCTCGCCATTTACATCAAGAATTAGCTCACGCGCAAAGGTCGCATTATTTGCACTTCTGGCCCACGCTCTATCAATTAGCTGGGTAGCTGCTGAATCATAAGGACTTTCCCAGGGCGTGCTCGACACCAGCCCTGGCGGTGCTTGTACCGGCGGGCGGGAACCAGGTGATACCAGCATTTGCACCGAATAATAGAGCTGCTGGCTGCCAGCAGCATTCCGAATGGTCCATTCGGCTTGGCGCCCGAAATCATCCGTCTGGTAGGCTAAACCATAGCCAGAAGAAGCGGTATTTTCGGTCAGTACACGAAAGCCTGCCTGCTGGGTGGGCAGCGCTAAGTCCACTTTTACGGGGCCATTCTGGGCATTGAAATTGATAACGGCCTCAATTTCCCATACCTGACGCTGCTCGCCTGGTACCCAAGGAATTTCAAAATGAAGATGTCTATGCACACTGGTGGCAATACCTGCCACAAGAAGTAGACCTACAATGATATAAAACGGAAGGCGTGACATTAAAATTCCTTTCAGCGAAAAGCGGCAGGGGAGCTTTTACTCTTCGATATCGTCTTGGTCGACCGCTTCATCTTCAGCGGCTTGTTCAGCAGGGTCACCGCCGGGAAATTCTGGACGCTCATGTAAGTAGGTTTGCGCCACATCAACAATAGCAATATCCATTAAGAAACGGCGGCCTAGCAATACGGGGAAATCGAGGTGGGTACGATCATTCAGCGTAAATTCGACGTTTTCACGAATAGGACCGAGCGTCATTAATAGAGAGACAACGGGGCGGGACTCTTCACCAGACGCTTGAACAATGCGTACACGCCGTTGAACAGGTGCCTCTATCCACTCGTTACGCAATGACTCCACGACACTATCATCCTCAGTCAGTGCCAGCTTGAAGCGCACCCAATCTTCGCCATCGCGCTCAAAGCGCGTAATGTCGGAGGCCGATAATGACGACGTCTCTGCACCGGAGTCCACGCGTGCTTTTAAGTAGGTACCTACACTCGGCAGGCCAACCCATTCGCTACGTCCCAGCATGGTTTTCATATCTAGCGTGGTATCCACTTCACACTCTTCGCGGATAATGATGGGCTCGTCACCCCGAGCTTCAAGCTCCTTTATATCACCGCGTAAAAGGCGTAGCAGGCTACCCACTTCACGAACATCAGCGGTAAGCACCTGCTGTTGGCTGAGTTGTTGCGCCTGATGCTGAGCATTGGCACTGCATTGTTGCCCTAATGCATCCTGTAGCTCGAGCATTCGAGTATTGAATGACACCTCGTTCAACAACGGTGGCTCATTAGAATCTGGTTGCTGAAGGGCGCAGCCAGAAAATAGAAGTGATAAACCAGCCATCAGCCACAAAACACCTGGGCGCATAACGAGAGACATCCTTGAAAATTAAAAAGGAATAATAAGGAGAAGCTAGACCGGTTGTCCAACGCCGTATTAACTTTTTAGAAGCTACCCAACCTACCATTTAACATAATATATATTATGCGAACACCAAGGTGCTTAATTTCCACATAGAACAATTAAGATGGACTACCTCCTCCTAACATACTGATTCTTGGGTACCAATCGTTTTAACGTGCACATTCTTACATAATCAGATGCCGATTGCTTCCTCCTGGACCGATTCCGACCGCGGAGATGATATTTATGCTGAAGACAACCCCAGATTCCCACTGGCCAACACGGAATGACCCAGCGCACTACCCAGCCAGCCATTCCCCCCGATAATGCCGAGCGTTAATGTCGGTTTCATCTGTTATCTCCTGTTGAGCCGCCATCTCTTCGGGCGTAAACCGCGCTTGATGCCGCGCAGCAAACCGCTCAAGATCAGCATGGGTACACATCTGCCCAGTAAAAATATTGATGTACTGAGCCACTCGGCCGATGCGAGTATCCTGAGTCTCTTGGGTATGCATCGAGATATAGCCGATCTGAATCAAATACACCGTGCGTGCACGGGTATCAGCTTCCAGCACGTCATAGCCATAGCGAATAAACATGTCTTGCAGCGCTTGTAGCCGCAGGCTATCGGCTTGGCTAACGCGCTCAGCAACCACTTGATCTTGCAGGCTCCAACTTCTAATGGCGTACTCGAACTCAGAATCAAATACCGCTGAGTCAAACCAACAATCAAAGATATTGAGCGTGGCTTCCACGATGGAAGATGCATATTTCTCCGATTGCTCAATGACAGCCTGGGTGTTTTGACGCTCCCACCGCTCCAGCAGCGCGGCAAGCACCTCTTCGCGGTCTTTAAATAGCCAGTAAAAACTGGTTCGTGATGTTTTTAGCTTCTTTGCTAGCGGTACGATCTTGACGGCACTGACTCCCGAGGTAATCAGCAGCTCGTAAGCAGCATCAATCCAAGCAGTTTGGTTAATCGTGGTGCGTCCGTTTTTCACGTATTGCTCTCTTTGCCATGGCGATGCAGTCGATCATACAGGAAGCCTGTCACCTTTATGTACACAGCTGTCAATTATATTGACAACTATGAACAGAGAAGACTAGCTTGTGTTAATCATCAAAACAACAAGAGAAGACGACCGTGAAAAATGACCCTTTGCTACAGCCGTTACAACTAAAACATTTGACGCTGAAAAATCGGGTAATGCTGACTTCTCACGAACCCGCCTACCCCGAAGATGGCATGCCTAAAGAGTTATACCGGGCTTATCATGTTGAACGTGCCAAGGCAGGTATTGCCCTGACCATGACTGCTGGGTCGGCGGCGGTTTCCCGAGACAGCCCGCCGGTGTTTAACAATATTCTGGCGTATAAAGATGAAGTGGTGCCGTGGATGCGCGACCTCACCGAGGCGTGCCACGAACACGGCACGGCGGTAATGATTCAGCTAACGCACTTGGGCCGCCGAACAAGGTGGGACAAAGGCGACTGGCTACCGACGATTTCAGCCTCCAATCATCGGGAAGCGTCCCACCGCGCCTATCCTAAAAAAGCCGAACTTTGGGATATTGAGCGATTAATCAAGGATTACACCGACGCCGCCGAACGCATGTACGCAGCAGGCCTGGACGGCATGGAGATTCAGGCGTACGGCCACCTGATGGATCAGTTCTGGTCACCGTTAACCAACGTGCTTGATGCACCTTATGGCGGCAGCCTGGATAACCGGCTACGGTTTACCTTTGAAGTGCTCCAAAGCATCCGTGAGCGTGTTGGTGAGAAGTTCTTACTTGGCGTGCGCTATACCGGTGACGAGTGCTTACCCGGCGGCTTCGATGCCCGTGATGGCATGGCCATTTCCCACCGATTGAAAGACAGCGGCTTGGTGGACTTCCTTAATGTCGTTAAAGGGCATATTGATACCGACCCCGGTCTGACGGACGTGATTCCTATCCAAGGCATGCCTAGCGCGCCACACCTGGATTTTGCGGGCGACATTAAGCGTGAGGTCGACTTCCCGACCTTCCATGGAGCCAAAATTCAGGATGTTGCGACGGCCCGTCATGCGATTGCCTCCGGTAAGGTCGATATGATCGGCATGACTCGTGCTCATATGGCCGATCCACACATAATGAAAAAGGTCATCGAAGGCCGTGAAGAAGAGATCCGCCCCTGCGTGGGCGCCAATTACTGTCTGGACCGCATTTACCAGGGCGGCGCTGCGTACTGTATTCACAACGCCGCGACTGGACGTGAAACCACCATGCCCCATACCATTCCTCCCGCCGATACCAAACGTAAGGTGGTGGTCGTTGGCACAGGCCCTGGCGGGCTGGAAGCCGCCCGCGTGGCTGCCGAACGCGGACACAAAGTCGTCGTGTTTGAAGCGGCAGATGCCCCCGGGGGGCAAATTCGTTTAACGGCACAGAGCGAGCGCCGTCGAGAAATGATGGGCATCATCGATTGGCGCTTTGAGCGCTGTCAGGCCATGGGTGTCACGTTTCACTTCAATGTCTTTGCCGAACAGGATGAAGTGCTCACCGAATCGCCGGATGTGGTCATTGTGGCAACGGGCGGGCAGCCTAATGAAGAGGCGCTTCAGGAGGGCAACGAGCTGGCCGTCACCGGCTGGGACTTGCTTTCTGGCCATGTAACGCCAGGCAGAAACGTACTGGTGTATGATGATGCAGGCGACCATACCGCCCTGCAAGCGGCTGAGATTATTGCCAAAGCAGGCGGCAAGGTCGAATACATGACAGCCGACCGCGCCTTGGCGCCGGAGGTCATGGCCATGAACCTGGTGCCTTATATGCGTACACTACAAATGCTGGATACCACGTTCACCCCAACCTTCCGCCTGACTGGTATTAAGCGCGACGGCAGTGAACTGGTTGCCTCGGTCAGCAGTGATTACACCAATGTCATCAAACAGCGACGCGTAGACCAGGTAGTCGTCAACTTCGGCACGTTACCCATGGCCGATCTTTACGAAGAGCTGAAGCCGCTGTCGAGCAACCAAGGGGCCGTCAACTATGACAGCCTGATTGTAGGCACACCGCAGCCTATCGCTACCGAAGGAACGTTTCAGCTGTTCAGGATTGGGGATGCCATTTCGCATCGAAATACCCACGCAGCGATTTATGATGCCCTGCGCATCGTTAAAGACCTGTAGGATTCTGGCTTAGCGCTTTGCCTGGTCGTCTAATCCTACAGGCACTAAAAAGCAGCCTGCGTTAGCAAGGCTGCTTTTATAAGCGCGGGAGAACTAAGGCTTACTCATCAGCCGGCGCATAAGAACCATCTTCACGATGCACTTCCTTACCACTGAGTGCCGGTGTAAAGACACAGGCCACGGTCATGCCTTTTTCTTTGCCGCGCAGCAGGTGCTCGTCATGCTTGTCCAGTAGATAGATATCGCCTGCTTTGATTGGCCAGATTTTGCCATCCGCTAGGGTTTCGACTTCACCTTCGCCTTCATAGCAAAAAACGGCTTCGTAATGATGCTTATACTGAATGTGAGTCTCTGTACCCGGGAAGATACGTGTGATGTGAAAAGAGAAACCAGCATTATCCTCGGCAAGCACCAAACGGGTACTGTCCCAGTTACCATTTTCAGCAGTTACCAGTCGGTCTGTTTTACGCGCTTCTTCAAGATTGCGGACGATCATAATATGCTCCATGCCTGAACGGCTGGCGATACCAGCCGTTGAGTTTATCGTTAAGGTACATTAACTACCCAAAGTAACGTCAGGTTATCCGTTGATAACCGTGTTGACGGCCGCTTCCAAAATATCCAGCGCTTCAAGCAGATCTTCGTCGCTAATCGTTAATGGACAGAGACATTTAACAACTTCACCGCCTTGGCCGCTTGTCTCAATAATCAAGCCGTTTGCAAACGCTTCGCTGGTAATCTTGTCGGCGATGTCACCCGAAACAACGTCAATACCACGCATCAGGCCGCGGCCGCGCTCGGTAGCCGGTATACCATTTTCAGTCAACAGCGCCGCCAGCTTCTGGAAACGCTCTTCAACAATACGGGCTTTGCGTTGTACGTCGCGCTCAAACGTATCGTTTGCCCAGTATTTTTTAAGCGCGGCAGTCGCCGTTACCATGGCAAGGTTAAAGCCACGGAAGGTGCCGTTATATTGGCCAGGCTTCCACATGTCCAGCTCTGGACGAATCAATACATGAGCGAAGGGCAAACCAAAGCCAGACAGTGACTTCGAGTTAGTGACGATATCCGGCTTGATGCCGGCATGCTCAAAACTGAAAAACTTACCGGTACGGCCACAGCCTGCCTGGATATCGTCCACGATGAGTAAAATATCGTGTTCACGGCAAATGCTTTCAAGCCGTTTTAACCAGTCCAAGCCTGCTACGTTGATACCGCCCTCGCCTTGCACGGTTTCAACAATAACCCCTGCGGGAATATCCAAGCCGCCTGACTGGTCGCCCAGTAATTTTTCAAAGTAATCAAGCGTATCGGCATGCTCTCCCATATAGCCATCATAGGGTAAAAAGCTTGCCCCTTGCGTCGGAATGCCGCCGGTTGCTTCACGGAATTTACGGTTACCGGTGGTGGCCAACGCCCCCATGGTCACACCGTGGAAACCGTTAGTGAACGTCACAATATTGTGGCGACCTTTGGCTACGCGTGCCAAACGAATAGCCGCTTCAACTGCATTCGTCCCGGTCGGGCCAGGCAGATGAACTTTATAATCCAGCCCACGCGGTTTAAAGATGAGTTCTTCGAGTGTTTCGAGATATTCCCGTTTAGCTGCCGTCCACATATCCAGACCGTGGACAATACCGTCGCTAGACAGGTAGTCAATCATGGCTTGCTTGAGATGCGGGTTGTTATGACCGTAGTTAAGCGTTCCGGCACCCGCCAAAAAGTCGATATATTCGCGACCGTTTTCGTCGGTTAAACGAGCATTTTGCGCTTTGGTAAACACAACGGGAAATGAACGTGAATAGGTACGAACATTAGATTCCATACGTTCAAGCGATTGGGTCTTCATTGGCGACCTCCTTGTGTCATCGTTAAGCCGAGAGATGTCGAGAACATCGTGGCAATACGGATAAAAAAAGAAAAATCAGATGTGGTCAGTTTGGAATGGGCCGATGCGAACCAGGTTCTCTGGGTCATGCTCCCCACCAAGCTGTTCGGTAGAGAAATATTCACGGCTATTTAACGGCGCATGCCAGCGA
The DNA here is from genome assembly GCF_052379685.1 of Halomonas sp. 111. Taxonomy (NCBI): domain Bacteria; kingdom Pseudomonadati; phylum Pseudomonadota; class Gammaproteobacteria; order Oceanospirillales; family Halomonadaceae; genus Halomonas; species Halomonas sp. 111. The sequence goes on along the minus strand of NZ_JBQSYV010000002.1, from coordinate 61,895 downwards.
GTGGCTAAACGTCGAAACAGTCCCCAGGAAGCCAGGTTGTCAGGTGTAATAGTGGTTTCCAAGTGGTGAACATCGGCGAGTTCAGGGCGAGAAAGGATGGCTTCAACAAGGCGGCGGGCAAGCCCTGTACCGCGTGCTTTTTCACCTACGGCTACTTGCCATAAGAAATAGGTATCGGGGGCGTTGTCTTTTACATAGCCAGACACAAATCCGACTATTTCGCCCTCTTCGTTGGTGGCAACAGCGCAGGTATCACGAAATTGGGTGGCTAACAGCAAGTAAGCGTAAGCAGAGTTAACGTCCAGTGGAGGACACGCTTTTACCAGCTCGTATATTCCCCAACCGTCCTCTGCATTTGGCTTTCGGATATAGAGAGGCGCTTCTGAAAACCCAACGACCGCGTCGGCAACGGTGGGTCGTGCGAGCTCAGATGAAGGGGTAAAAGGTTGCATTGGCGTATTCATGGTTATGCTTCGCTGTAGCGAATTTGAGCATCATTATAACAGCTGATTATTAGCAATTCAAAAGCCATATTATCCACCACCCTGTTTTCCATAATTTACGGTTATATTAGGCTTGGTATTTTTAATACTGACATCGCCACTGGCGAAATAAAAATATGAGTTTAGTCCAACTTTTAAAAAACGGTGATATTAAAAAAGCGAGCCACTGGCTCGCTTGATGTACTGCACATTAGGAAGCTGCTGGCAGTTTATTGCCGAGTAACAGTCCGCATGGTGACAAACTCTTCAGCACCGGTTGGATGAATACCAACGGTGAGATCAAAATCCTGTTTGGTAAGACCAGCTCTAACGGCGATGGCAATGCCTTGAATAATTTCTCCGGCCTCTTCGCCTACCATGTGCGCTCCGACTACAATATCCGTTGCGTCATCAACAATAAGCTTCATCAACGTGCGCTCCTGGCTTCCCGACAAGGTGTGCTTCATCGCCCGGAACTCCGTGGAGTAAACCCGAATGTTGGTAAACTTTTGGCGGGCGCCCTCCTCGCTTAAGCCAACCGTGCCAATATTGGGCTGACAAAAAACGGCGGTAGGCACCGTGGTGTAATCAAGCCGTGTCGGCGTGGTGTCTTTGAAATGATAATCCACCAACTGCATGGCTTCAGCCAGCGCCACTGGGGTGAGCTCTGGACCAACCGTTAGATCTCCAAGCGCTAACACAGACGGGACCAGCGTTTCATAATGTGCGTTAACCGGAATTTTGCCGTTGCCATCCAACTGAATACCCAGCTCTTCAAGGCCCAGGCCCTGAATATTGGCTTTACGCCCTGTTGCTGCCAGTACAACGTCTACCTCTAACGTCTCGCCGGTCGTTAGATGAACGTTGTAACCGGATTCAATGGCTTCAATACGCTCTATATTGGCGTTGAAATGGAGATTGACACCTTTTTTATCCATTTCCTTACGAGTGAATTCACGCACTTCATGATCAAAGGGTTTCAAAAATAGATCGCCACGATAAATCAAATGCGTTTCGCTGCCCAGGCCATTAAAAATACTCGCAAACTCAACGGCGATGTACCCGCCGCCCAGGACCATAAAACGCTTGGGAAATTCGTCCAGGTCAAACACCTGGTTAGAGTCCAGCGCATGCTCATTACCCGGGAAATCAGGCACCCATGGCCAGCCACCTGTGGCCAATAGTATTTTTTTTGCGCTCACGTGAGTAACGCCGTTTTCATCTTCTAACGCCACCGTATGCGCATCGACCAGTCGACCGCGAGCGCTAAGCAGGGTGACGTCAGCCCCCTCCAGCATGCGTTGGTAAATATTGTTTAAACGCTTAATTTCACTTGTTTTATTGTCTCGCAATGTGGCCCAGTCAAAGGTGGCCGGCTCGGATAGCTGCCAGCCAAAACCTGCAGCGTCATCAAAACTGTCATGAAAATGTGCGGCATAGGCATAAAGTTTCTTGGGTACGCAGCCTACGTTGACACAAGTCCCCCCGAGATAGCGGTCTTCCACAATAGCGACGTTGGCACCCGTTGCTGCAGCCATGCGTGCAGCGCGAACGCCCCCTGAACCTGCGCCAATCACTAATAAGTCATATTGATACTCAGAATCGGCTACCATTATTTGCTCCTAAAAATTGGCATGCACGTTAAGAAACCGACGGCACATGCTTATTGACCTTAGTCGCGATGAAGGTTAAAACCTTCATCGCTTGCTTGATTTCGCCTTAACCTGACGATGTAACGATACGGAGACTCAATGTCTGACCCTATTGCGACGCTCCTCGAAAATAATCGTGCCTGGGCTGAACGCATGTGCGAAGAGGATCCCGAGTATTTTAAGCGCCTGTCTAATCAGCAAAATCCTGATTATTTATGGATAGGCTGTTCTGATAGCCGGGTTCCCGCTAATCAGATTATTTCATTACCACCAGGCGAAGTGTTTGTTCACCGCAATGTCGCCAACCTTTTACATCACACCGACATGAATGCGCTCTCTGTTGTGCAGTATGCGGTCGATGTCCTTAACGTGAGCCACATCATGATTGTGGGGCACTACGGCTGTGGCGGTATTAGAGCGGCAGTGACGGGGGGTGAGTGCGGTGTCGTTGATTACTGGCTGCACTCCGTCCGTGAGCAATATAACCACCATCGCCACTCGCTTGATCACCTTCCGTTGGATGAGCAAATTGACCGTATGTGTGAGCTTAATGTGAAAGCACAGGTTAAAAGCTTATGTCGCACTAAAATTTTGCAACGCGCCTGGCAAAGCGGCCAGAATATTTCAGTACATGGCTGGGTCTACGGCTTAAGCGATGGTCGTGTTAAAGATCTTAAATGCACCGTCACTGGGCTGGATCAAGTAGAAACGCTTTACCGCATTGATCGAGTGCAGCCAACCGATTAAGCCCCAGGCGACTATTGCCCGAAGCAATAGTCGCCTTTGTCTGCTAATACCGTGTTACCTACCCGCCAATGGGGCATGTTACCCCTGTCCCTTTTAAGCCACAGTATCCGTTAGGGTTTTTGTCCAGATATTGCTGATGGTACGCTTCTGCAAAATAGAAAGTATCCAGCGGCTTTATCTCGGTGGTAACAGTACCTTTACCTGCCGCCTCTAACGCCTTTTGGTACGCTTTGGCACTCTGCTCAGCCGCCTGCTGCTGTTCATCGGTGGTTGTATAGATAGCAGAACGATACTGCGAGCCTATGTCATTTCCCTGCCGATTGCCTTGGGTCGGGTCGTGCTGCTCCCAAAATATCTGGAGCAAGGCGTCAATATCGGTCTTGCTGGGGTCATACACCACGCGAACCACTTCAGCGTGCCCGGTCCGCCCCGAGCAGACTGCATCATAATCGGGGTCAGGCGTTTGACCACCCGCATAGCCTGCGGCAGTCACGTATACGCCTGGTTGCTGCCAAAAGAGCCGCTCGACACCCCAAAAGCACCCCATTCCCAGAACGATTTCCTGATAACCCTCAGGATACTGCGCTTGCAGGGAGTGTCCGCTAATAGTATGAACATAGTTCTCGGTTAATCGTGTCATATCACTCTCTATTCGTTTCGTGCTGAATCACCGGGTTGCCTCGGCGAGTAAAAGTATAAATCAAATCAATCGCTTGATTAGTACCCGATACAGCTTGCACGTATAAGTTACGCCATAGCGTATAGCGAACGGTTAGCTCTGCAATGGGCGAGAAAATTCCCACACCATAGCTAATTCTAATGTCTTCGGTCAGCTGACCGCTAAGGGCAACCTGACTTTCATCCCCGGCGCCGGTTGTATCCAGCGCCAGGTCATCAATGCCAAATGATTGCCCAATAGAGCCGACAGCACCACCTACACGGCCTAGCGACATTCCGATCAACGCGGTTGTCAGTGCGCTGTCCATCCCACCACTTGAATCCTGGCTACGCCCGCGCAGTAAGTAGGAAAGCGCTTGTGTTTCCCCCATGGAAGGCTCAGAGAAAATCCTGACGTTAGGCTCTGCGGCACTTCCGGTAACGCGGACCCCAGCAATAACGTTATCTTCTGTTCTATCAGGATTACGTATTGCTTCAAAGTCCAGTGAGGGAAGCGATGGTGGACCACTAAACAGGAGTTGGCCACGGCGAATCAGCAAGTCCTGCCCAAAGGCCTGGAAACGCCCGTCAACCAGGTTTACACCCCCAAAAAGCTGAAGTCCACCGCTATCCTGGCGAACTTGAAGTGTCCCGCCCAAATCGGATTCCAGACCATAAGCGGAAATATGCATATCGCGACCTAGCGTCAGGTCAATCAATACATCAAGCGTCATGCCCGTTTGGCCTAGCTCCTCCGAATTACTAATCCCCCCATTTGCCGCGGCCCTTAGCGCGGCCTCTTCTGCCATGCGGTCGTCGCGCTCAGTAATGATGACCTCATCAGGGCTTGGCTCAATAGCGGACGAAGATCTGGAACCAATAACAAGACGGGACCACGGTAAATCAACATTACCGCGCACCTGTAAATGCTCGGGTGTAACACGTACCCGAATATCCGGGGCGACTTCTATACGACCAAATTGGGGCAGCACCAGAAGGACGGGCTCCTGAACTGCTTCAAGATCGACACCGATACGCCAATCATCTAGCGCTGGCCAATAGCTGTCGCCGGTAATGTTAAGCCGACCTTTTTCGGCTTCCACAAACCCATTGATATTCCCCTGCTCTCCATCAAATAAAAGCGTAAGTTCGCCATCACGGACGTCAACAGGGATACCTGGCCCATGAACATGCAGGTTGCGCAACGCTAACGCACCCTGTAAATCTGGCTGGCTTGTGGTTCCGCCAATGAGCACCCGCCCATCAAACTCGCCTTCAAGACGGTCTAAGCCGATGGCCATGGGTAGATAAGGTTCAAGCAACAGTTTATTCGCGCGTAGATCGCCCTCTAGCGTGCCCCGACCCATCGGGTCATCGAGGGTAAGAGCCAGGGTTAGCTCCCCCGCCTCAGAAAACGAGAGTACGATGTTGGCGTCTGCTTGCGCTTGATTCGCCTGCACCTGAACATTGAGGTCAATAGCAGGAAGCTGAACCGGCTGTCCATAATCGTTAACAGCGGTAATGGCGAGATTGCTTAGCAGTTCTACATCAGCCTGCCAGCGCGCTCCACCTTGACGCCAGTCAACAACCATATCGGCCGTTGTATCACCTTCAAACGTCCACTCTTCGGGCAGGAAAGGCTCGAGCATTTCCATAGGTACTTCGCGTACGCTTACCACCGCACGGCCCTGGTTAGCCGAGGCGTTAATTGGCTCTTCAGAGCACACCAGCCCGCCTTCCTCACGGCGCAAACAAAACGCGGAGAGACGCGCTTGGCCATTGGCGAGGTTGTAGCTTAGGTCCAAGGGTTCCTCCAGGCGAATAGTGCCCGCCTCGGAATCAATTCCCAGCGGTGTCAAACGGCCCTGGTAGACGTGGCGCTGTTGATCAAAGCGACCATTCAACGCCACTACCGCACGGCTTAATGGACTCTCTGGTTGACCTTGCACAGTCGCTTCAAGCTGGTGCTGGGAAAGTCGGCCGGTTAGGTTCAGGTCAACGGCCTCAAGATCCTGCCCGCCTGCAAAAATCTCTTTCAAGCCTAGCTGAACATCAAGTCTTGGATCCTCAAGCCCCTGCACATTAGCGTTAAGCGAGAGTTGCTGCACAAGGCTGTCGGTGAAGCGCAGATCACTGCCTGACAAGTCGGCAACAAGGGTAGGTTGCTCAAAACTACCTCCGGCCTGCAGGTTACCCGTTAATGTACCGCCCAACTCAGGCGAGAGCGTATTGAGTTCACGTAGGTCAATATCAGCCTTCAAGGACATTGCCCGCTCGCTTAGCTGGCCTGACGCGTGAAGTCGGTTGTTGCCCTGAGCGAACTGAAGTTGATGAATATCGATTTCCAGATTACTGTTAGCATCCAGCGCCGCCTGCAAGGTCAAGGGATAATCGCGAAGCTTGCCCTCAATATCGATGTTTGCCACGCTAACCGACCATACATCGTCTAGCTGGCGCACGTTGAGATCAATATCGCCGGTTAAGCTACCTTCCATTTGGTCAACAAAATTGCCGGGATTAAATTGATCCAACCAGACCTGTGCATCGACGGTTAACGGCGCTAACCAGTGGATACGCCCTTCGCTGCGCAGCCTGCTTTCTTCTACCTGCAGAACCAGCGGCTCCCAACGGAAGTGATTAGCATCGCCATCGCCTGTCAGTGTAACGCTAGCGCGAGGCAACTCAGGGCCATGCGCCTCAAGACTAACCTTCGCGTGGTAAGCCTCCATGCTGCCTTCCACCGTCAGGTCGACCGCCTCAGCCACATACGGCTGGGTACCGCTCGCACCGTCGGCCGCAGGTTCGTCTACCAAGGGCCATTGCAGTCGTTCACTTTGCAAACGCGCCTGGAAGGATAAATCGGGTGTTGACCAATCGACATGCCCCTCGCTGCGCAGCGTGTTTTCCCCCAGTTGCAGAACTAAAGGCTGCCACTGAAAATGGCCAACGTCTCCATCGCCAGTAAGTGTTACCTGAGTCGGTGGTAACTGAGGGCCCTGCGCGCGTAGGCTAACCTCGGTGCGGTAAGCCTCAAGACTGCCCTCTACCGTAAGGTCAACGGCTTCAATCACATAAGGCTCAAGAGCACTCTCGCCTGCTGGCGGCGCTGCCTCTACCAAAGGCCATTGCAACCGGTCGCTTTGTAGCCGCGCATGGAAAGGTACGTCGGGTGCTAATGCATCTACGCTTACTGCAAGGGATGCGGTTACCACCTCTGAGGCACTAAGCTCAGCCTGTAGATTGTTTAGCGGACCGGACAGCGTAAGAGCCAGTTTTTCCCCCCTTAATTCTGGATAAAGTTCGGGTAAAAACAGCTCGGCATTTAACTGCGCTTCCAACGGATAACTACCGGTTAAGCCCACATTGCCTACAAGAGTGGCTTCAACATCCTTGGTCACCACATCAAAAGATGTGATATCTACCTTACTTTCCTTCGTGCTACCCGCTAACTGCAAGCGCTCGATAGCGTATTCAAAGGCACCTGTCAGTTGTACATCGGTTACTGTCAGGTCGCTCACGCTTATATCGACAGGTAAAGCGATCTCGGGCAGCTCAATACGCTCTCCGTCAGCCAAGCGTTGCTCGGGCGACGGGGCGGGTAAGGCATCCTCTTGAGGCTGAGGCGTGGCCACGGCAATGGCGCCGTCAATGCCCTCAGCCGCTAGCGAGGTTTGAGCACCCTGCGTAAGCTGAACACCCGCTGAGGGCGGTAAATAAATGGCCAGCTGATCAAGATGTGTTGGCGCTAAATCAACGTTGCTCCACACGGCACTGGCAGATGATTCAAATGATGCCCATTGAATACGCGTACCATCCGCAAGCTGCACATTGCTATTATTGACAACCACCGAGCGCAGCTCGATAGGAAATGGCAGATGTAGCCGGAAAGGCTCGCCCGACGCTTGTGGCTCTTCAGGCGTGTCATCTGCACTCAAGCGCACATTTAATCCATCAGCGTGCAATGTATCCAGGCAGAGTCGTCCAGAGAGGAGGCAATCATCGGCCCAGGCAAGCTCAAGGTCAGCAATGTTGATCGTTAGATTGCCTAGATCAAGATGAAAGCCTTTTAACGTAAATTGTTCCAGTAATGCGCCGTCTTGTTGCTCGTAAGAAAAGTATCCTCGCTTCTCCCCTTGTGAGAATAAAAAATCAGTCCCCCAAGGCGATAATGCCGTACCCAGTAGCAGTGCTACTAACCCAAATAACCAAAGTGGCAGAACAATAGCCAGCCGTATAAGGCTCCATATCAATAACCACGCCCGGTGTCGGGATGAGTATGGTTGGCGCGTCGTAGAAGTAGAAGGTTCAACCTGGGACAAAGCGTACTCCTAGAATTCCGGGCCGATGGAGAAATGCACACGATATGCATCGTCGTTATCGAAGGGGTGCGCTACATCAAAGCGAATTGGCCCTACCGGCGATACCCAGCGGATACCCACCCCGGCGCCGGTTTTTAAATCGTGTGGACCCCAGTTATCGAACGCATCACCGGTATCCACGAACGTCGCCGCCCACCAGTCGCCCCTAACACGACGCTGATATTCAAGCGTCGAGGTAATCATTTGACGCCCGCCCTGCAAGCGACCCTCGTCGTTTCGTGGCGACAGGCTCTCATAGGAGTAACCGCGCACGCTGCGATCGCCCCCTGCGAAAAAACGCAGCGAGGGTGGAATTTTGGAAAAATCATCTGTTTCGATAGCGCCAATGCTTAGCCGTGCTAAAAAGCGATTATCGTTGTTAATAGTGCGGATAAATTCGGTATCACCGGTTAAACGCAAAAACTGGGCGTCTGATCCCCACACTGTGTCGGAATACTCAATCGAGAGCTGCTGACGGTCGCCCCAAAGAGGGAACCGCTGTGGCCGTGTCCGCGTTCGGGACCACTGGATGCCTGGATAAAAGAGCCAGACTTTGTCTGCCTCTCCCCCTTGAGTAAAGTCTTCATACGTTGTTCGAAAATACACCGACTGGATCCAGTCGTTGTCAAATTGCCAACGACGAGCCAGCTCAACAGAGCCTTGCATCGACCGGGTATCGCTATTATCAATATTGCGAACCCCGTACTGCAATCGATAGCTATCGCGGAGCGGGTCTTCAAGGGGAACGTTGTACACACCGGTAAAACGCTGTTCCGGCGCAGAAAGATAAAGGTCATGATTCAGGCTGTGACCTAAACTATTAATCCATGGCTGGTGCCAGCTAAAGCGTAAACGAGGTCCTACATCTGTCGCATAACCGATACCCACCTCAAACTGGTGACGGTTCGCAGGATCAACGTTCACATCAATGGGCAAACGAATATCGTCATTTTTATTGATAGTCAGTACGCTCGCCAGTGCCGCACTACTAATCCGCGGGCGCTTCGGCTGGGAAGCCGTGGCTGACTCCCACCAAGGCGAGGCTCCCCCCTCAGGAGGCGCAACCACCAGCTCTTGGGCCGTTGTCAAACGAGGGCGAATCGAAACGGATCGAAACCAACCGGTTTCAACTAAGCGCTGCGTATAAGAAGCAAGCGACTCCGCGAGATAGGGATCGTTATTCTCATACGTCTGCATGTTATGCAGGCGATCAAGAACAATGTGGCTCCCTGTGATATTGGTTTCACCAAACCGAAAGCGTGGGCCGCTATCAAAATCCATATAGAGGCGCGCACTTCGTAAATAAGGGCGCACTTCCATACGCCGTTTGGTAAAAGCCCAATCAAAGTAGCCACGTTCGATAGCTAACCCCGAAAACTGCGAACGCAATTGATCCCAGGGCGGCTGAACTAACGGGTCGCCTACTTTTAAGGGAAAGCTATCCAGGGCGTCTTTAAACGTAGGATCATCTTTGGCATCGCCATCAACATTAATCGCAAGCTCCTGAATTTCCACCCGAGGACCAGAATCAATATTGAGTACAACGGCAGGGTCAATTTGAACCTCAACGGTGGGCTCATAATAACCATAGACACGCATTGCCACTTTTGTACGGCTACGTATCTCACCCTCTAAACGAGTTTGGGTATATTGTTTTTTATCAATGCCCTCTAAATAGGCGCTGATATTATCTTCAACGTCGCCGTCAACACCGTTAATAGTAGCTGTTAACGCCAAAACTGATGGAACATAGGCAAAACTCAGAGGGAGCGCAATCAAATAAGCCATCCGAGTAGCTGAAAGCCAACGCCACTGTCTTCCCATACAATAAACTCCCTAACAAACTCTTTTGTTGGCGGTTATAGCCTGTTCCACTACTACTATCTAAGCATTTCTATTTGGGCGCTAAAAGCGAGTTGGGCCTGGCGAATTTGCCGTATATCACTTTCAAGGGTAGATAAACGCTGAGTCCACTGCTCTTCAAATGCTGCAATTTCATCACTTGGAGAGGATGAGTCTAACTGTAGCGTATTTAGCTGAGTGTCCAATTGATTAAAGCGCTCGCTCAAAGCAGCGATTTGCTCTTCCAACTGCCCTGTTACTGTTTGGTTTAACTGATTGACCTGCTCTTCCAGTGACGTGAGCTGCTGAGCGGTGGTTTGCTCCACATGATTAACCTCTTCAACAAGGTTTTGCCGACCGGATATGCCCGCCTGTTCCAGTGCATCCAGGGAGGTGCTAAACGCTGCCAAGCGGCGATCACGTAAAGCAGCCTGCTCTTGGTACTGGGAAAGGCGCTGATTAAACGACGTTATCATCTCATTGGATGGGCGCTCTTCGTCATCTGTCAGCGCACCATAAAGCTCTTCACGCGTATTGATTAACGCAACAGACAGCTGCTCCTGCTCTTGGAACAGCGTTGTCATCTGAGCCTGCACAAGCGCAATTGTATCCTGCACATCAGTATCACCTGAGTCCAACCGAGCATGAACGTTAGAGACCTCGCCACTGACGCGGTGGAGTTCGGTTAATAAACGCTCGCGCTCAAACCACAGCACGACAGCGGCGCCTGCGAGTAGCACACAGAACAAGAGCATTCCAAGCCATAAGGGCCATACGAGAGGCCCTTTTCGGTGGCGCAGATGCTGGGCCGTTAAGCTTTGGCCTACATCGGGAACAATACGTTGGGAAGGCGTCGGATTAGGCATGGCATTTTCTCAAAAAGACGTAGGGTCGGCGCGACGACCAATACCACGGTACTTTAAGCCGCAGTTGGCAACAAATGTAGGGTCGTAAATATTTCGACCATCTAACACCAGCTTAGCGCTGAGTAGCCCTGCAAGTCGATGCCAGTCCGGGTTCCAGTATGACTTCCACTCCGTAACCAGCATTAGCGCATCGGCACCTTCACACGCCTGATATGGGTCTTGATCAAATGTTTGAAGATCATCGCGCTGCCCAACAAGCTGATGTAATGCGCTAGTCGCGGCGGGATCATGAAGCTTTACCTTTACACCTTGTGCCCACAAAGCGTCTAAAAGCGTCAATACCGGCGCATGGTCGATACGTGCTGTGCCAGGCTTGAATGCGGCCCCCCAAATAGCGATCGTTTTACCCGCTAACTCGCCTTCAAAATGGGCCCAAAGTTTACGGAACAGCGTCTCTTTTTTCTGCTCATTAATGTCCATGACCTGTTCAAGCAACGCGGAGTAACGGCCGCTTTTTGACTGAACATCTGCCAGGCGCATTAAGTCCCGCGAAAAGTTGGGGCCACCAAAACCACAGCCGGGATACAAATACTCAAAACCGATACGTGTGTCGGCCCCCATACCTTGGCGAACATGCTCAACATCCACGCCTAGTGTATCGGCTAAACCGGCAATTTCATTCATGTAGCTAATTCGTGTGGCCAGCATGCCATTGATGGCAAGCTTGGTAAGCTCTGCCGCCCTACGCGGCATGGGCTGGAAAACTTCTTGGCGGCGATTGAACGCGCGTAAAAGCTCGCGTGCAACGTGCTCTCCGTGGGCATCATCACACCCAAGCAGCCAACGCGTGGGGCGAGTAAACGACGCCCAGGCACGCCCTTCTTCAAGCGTATCAGGCAAGGCCACGCTGCTATGCTGGCCTCGCATTAAATCATCCAAGCGCTCCGTTTCGCCGACCGGAAACGTAGAGTTATTAATTAACACGGCACCTTGCTGCAGACATAGTTCCGACTGTTGAAGCAGTGTGCTGGCGTCGTTACGCTGGCTTGGCGAAAGTGCAAGCCAGACAACATCAGCCGAAGACGCTTGAGATACATCATCAATCAGTACTAACGTGCCATCGGCCAATCCCTGCTGGATATGTGGCATTAGCTCCGGCTCACTGCGCAGCCAATCCACCTTCGAAAGAACCGTCCAGGGCGCACTCTGATGAGGTAACCACTCTACTTGATGACCTACCCAGGCTAATGCGGACGCTGCTGTCACCGCACTTAGTTCACTGCCGTAAAGAAATACTCGCATTTACCGAACTCCTTGTACGGCGGAAAAGCGAGAAAATATAGCCATAAGATTCATACAATGGTCCTTTTCATGCGTTCTGACCTGGGAGTGGTTAGAATGTCCATAATACTGAATGATTGAGTGGATGCCACTCGCACTTGATGCTAATAACCAGGCTGGATAGGAAAACACTATCCATTGCTGACTGACGATGGGAGTCAACACATGCAAGCGACACCTCAGGATAGCACTGCTGATCGCTACCAAGGCAACGTCGATGCAGCGGAAGTTGCTAAATTTGAAGCACTTGCTAGCCGCTGGTGGGACCCAAAGAGTGAATTCAAGCCGCTACATGAGATTAACCCCCTGCGCCTTAATTTTATTGACGCACGCGCCGGTTTAGCCGGAAAGCAGGTGCTGGATGTGGGCTGCGGAGGCGGTATCCTGAGTGAGTCCATGGCACATCGCGGTGCCAAGGTAACGGGCATTGATCTTGGCGAAGCGCCGCTTGGCGTTGCCAGGCTGCATGCAGAAGAGAGCGGCGTGTCCGTTGACTACCAAAATATTAGTGTTGAAGCGTTGGCTGCTCAAACCCCGGGACATTTTGATGTCGTTACCTGCATGGAAATGCTGGAGCACGTACCTGACCCCGTCTCAGTGATTCGGGCCTGCTGTGCGTTGGTACGCCCTGGCGGCTATGTGTTTTTTTCGACGCTCAACCGTACGCCAAAATCCTACGCATTTGCGATATTAGGCGCCGAATATGTCCTTAGGCTACTGCCCCGCGGCACCCACGACTATGCCAAATTTATTCGTCCGTCTGAAATGGCGGCATGGTCACGCCAAGCAGGCCTGGAAGTACGTGAGCAAACAGGGCTGACCTACAACCCTCTTACTCGTCGCTACCGCTTAGTGGCTGACGATGTCTCTGTAAACTACATGATGTATTGCCGCAAAGTGAGTCAATAGATGCCAACGACGCCACCGCTTGCCATTCTGTTTGATCTTGACGGAACCCTGGTGGATACCGCGCCCGATCTTGCTCAAGCAACGAACGCCCTACGCGCCCACCACGGGCTGGCGCCCCTGGCCTACGAGCAGATTCGTCGTCAGGTTTCCAATGGGGGGAGCGCGCTAGTCACCCTGGCGTTGGATCTTGATCACAAAGCCCCGGGCCATGATACCGCCCGCCAGTTTCTGCTCGATGCCTATGAACAAGCCGTAGCGGTGCATAGCCAAGTATTTATCCCGCTTGACCAATGGCTTATTGAATGGCACAGAAATCAACGGCCCTGGGGGATTGTCACCAATAAGCCGCGCCGCTATGCCGAGCCTTTACTCGCCGCATTAGCGCTGGAGCCCGGTGCGTTGCTGTGTGCCGATGACCTGAGTGTTAAGAAGCCCGACCCGGAACCTTTGTGGGAAGCGGCCCGTCGTTTGGGCGTCGCGCCGGAACAGTGCTGGTATGTCGGCGACCACGTACGTGATATGCAAGCAGCGAAAGCCGCTGGCATGACAGCCGTTGCGGTCGGATATGGTTATATCAGTGAAGAGGATGATTATCAGCAGTGGCCCGCCGACCTGTGGTTTGAAGAGTGCTCAATGCTGGTTGACGCATTAAACGCTTTTAATGATGCGGCGTAGTTAGCAGCTTTCACTACAGCTGGCGTAACAACCACCGTTAGGGCCTTGCTTTAAGGCTCTTTTTAAAGGCTCTTTTTTAAAGGCGCTGCATTCAAGCCCTAACGGTAGAATTAAGAATCAAACACGCGGCGGTTGCGCATCAAACTTTTGGCCGCTAACACCGGCACTATCGGGGCCCATTAGCCATAAATAGGTCGGCATAATGTCATTGGGCGTTCGAAGTGTGGCAGGATCTTCACCAGGGTAGGCGCTTCGCCGCATTTGAGTGCGGGTAGCTCCCGGGTTAAGGGTATTCACCCGGATATTGGTTTGATGCTCAAGCTCGTCGGCCAGCACTTCAACAAACCCTTCGGTGGCAAATTTGGAAACCGAGTAGGCCCCCCAATACGCGCGCCCTTTGCGTCCCACACTGGATGAGGTGAAAATAATGGAGGCGTCGTCTGATTGCTTAAGCAACGGTAATAACGCTTGAGTCATCCATACTGGGCCATTGATATTCACCTGCATGACCTGCTCCCATAGCTCAGCATCGTACTGCTCGAAGGGAGTAATCCGGCCCAGCAATCCAGCATTATGCAAAAGCCCATCCAAACGACCAAATTCTTTATCGAGCGTTTTTGCCATATCATCGAAGTCACTAAGCGTTGCGCCTTCAAAATTAAGCGGAAAAATAGCGGGCTGTGGCCCACCTAACGCCTCAATTTCGTCATAGACCCGCTCCAGCTTTTCGATAGTACGGCCTAGCAAGATAACGGTCGCACCGTGTTGCGCATACTGCAACGCTGCCGCACGACCAATCCCATCGCCGGCTCCAGTGACCAATACGACACGGTTTTCAAGCAATTGCGGCGATGCTTGATAGTCGATTTTGCAACTCATGATACTTCCTGCAAACAAACATTTAACGTGATATTACCCAGCCGACTGGCGAAGAAAATCATTGGCAAGCCCAGCCGCACTACTTTGAGGATAGTCGTCACGCACTTGCTCTAGCAGCTCACGGCTGCGCTCTGCATCGCCTTGACGTGCTTTAACCAAACCAAGTTTATAAAGGGCATCGGGCACTTTACTGCTGCTATCAAAGTCGGTAATAACCCGGCTAAAGGCCGCATCGGCATTATCAAGCTGGCCTTCAGCGGCATACAATTCACCTAACCAGTAATAGCCATTAGAGGTCAAGCTGGTATCAGGATGAGCAGTGACGAATTCATCAAACGCTTGAATTGCCTCTTCAAATTGGCGTGCCTGAACATGGGCAAAGGCAGCCTGATAGTCCGCCTGGGCATCATCACTCACGTTACGTGCTGAGGGTGCACTGATAACTTCTTGAGCGGCCTCAGGTTCAACCTGTGGCGTAGACTGCTCTATGGGCGTAGATCCACTGCTCATTAGGCGGTCTTCGATATCCAGATACTGCTGCTGCGATTGGCGACGCAATTGTTCAAGCTGATGGCGCAACTCTTCAATTTGGCCACGCAACTGTTGGATTTCCTGCGTGTGCGCTTCCACCTGGTTGAACAGCACAAGGTTGCCACCGGATGCTTCCTGACGCTGAGTCTGCTGATAAAATCCGCTGGAATTACCGGAAGAAAGATCCTGGACCAGCGGCTGCTGGGCAATAGCTGCAAGGGGCAATACGGACAGCGGGAGCACTAAGGCTCCCGCACCGCACAGCCTCTCAAAACAGCGTTTGAGACTGTGATTCATGACGACTCCGTAGACAAAGTCGGCGTGCCGTTTACACGCCGTCAATATCAGTAATTAAATACAACGCGACGGTTTTGGGCATAAGCATTTTCGTTATGACCATTTACTGCCGGACGCTCTTCGCCATAGCTTACAACAGTCATTTGTGAAGGAGAAACGCCTTGGATATTCATGAAACGCTGAACAGCGCGTGCGCGACGCTCGCCCAGTGCCATGTTGTACTCCCGGGTACCACGCTCATCGGTATGTCCCTGTAACACAACCTGGGCACTCGGATTAGCACGCAGGTAGCGTACATGAGCCATTACCGCAGATTCATACTCGCTCTTGATAGCATCGCGGTCATAATCGAAGTAAATCGTGCGTACTTCAGGAATGCGAGAGTCAGCTTGTTGACCAGCGCCTGTACCTGAGCCGGTAGTAGAGCCATATTGACCACCGGTACCCGCACCAGAAGTGCCAGCGCCCGTGCTGCTGCCATTCTGGCTTCCGTAAGAATCCCCATCCTGGGTTCCGCCGGTGCTGGAGCAACCAGCAATCGCTACGATAGATAACGCTACGGCCAATGAGCGAGCCAACGGCTTAAGTTGCATAATCAGACTCCTTGCCTGAAAAAAATAACACGATAGATCATTAGTTTAAAAACGGTGACCATGCGGGGTCACGTACTTCGCCTTGAGCAGCAGGAAGCCGGAATGACGATCGCCCGTCGGCAGAAACGGCACTTAGCACCCCATTGTTACCCTCTTGGTTAGCGAAGATTACCATGGTCCCGTTCGGCGCAACACTAGGAGATTCATCTCTTATCGAATCGCTTATTACGACCAGCCGCCCTCCATCCAAATCCTGGCGCGCGACCTGGTACCCTCGGCTGGAACGGTGAATTAAAAAGATCTGATCGCCGTCCGGAGAGTAGCGCGCACGGGCATTATAATTGCCGGTAAACGTCACGCGGCTTGTCTCGCCGCTACCTAACGAAAGTTGGTAAATCTGAGGGCCGCCGCTACGATCAGAGGTGAACAGCAGGCTACGACCATCCGGTGACCAAGCGGGCTCGGTGTCAATGCTATTGCTGTTGGTAACGCGTTCTACCGAGCGGTTAGCGATATCCATGATATAGATTTCAGGCTGCCCATCCTTGGATAACGACATAGCGATACGGCGACCATCGGGGGACCACGTGGGTGCACCATTGATACCGTCAAAGGATGTTGCCATGACACGCTGACCGGTGGCGATATCCTGGATATAAATCGCTGGGCGCTCCGTTTCAAAGGAAACATAAGCAAGCTTGCGTCCGTCCGGCGACCAAGTGGGCGACATAATCGGTTGATCAGACGTTAATACCTGCTGGCTATTGCGACCATCAGCATCGGCTATATAGAGACCGAACTGCATGTTATCGCCAACCCCTTGGGCCGTTACGTAAGCAATGCTGGTTGAGAAAGCACCGCGTATATCAGTAATCGCCTCAAATATCTGGTCGCTGATGTAGTGTGCCGCACCACGCAGATCATCGGCATTCGCTGTGACGGTTTCGCCAATCATCCGGCGCTGGCCACTGACATCCATCAGGTCAAACTGTAGCTGATAGCCGTTGTCCGTTTGCTCGGCACGCCCAACGACCAGATAACGCACGTCCAATGACCGCCAGGTCCCAAACTCAACGTCATCCGCTTGGTTTGGTTGGTCAAACATGGCACTACGCTCTAGCGGTGAAAATAGACCACTACGTTCAAGATCATCCTGAATGATTTGAGCAACATCTTCCGACATGCCCTGATTGCCTGCGAAAGGCACCACCCCAATGGGTAATGCCTGGTCGCTGCCCCGTGTAATTTCGATGGTCAAGTTTGCATTCGCAGCTGCGAAACCACTTACTAGCAGTAGTACGCAAAATAACCACACTTTCCTTAGTTTTTGCATCAGCGAACATCCCCCGGGGTAAATCGCAGATTAAATTGACGTAAGTTCCGCTGCTGTTCCGCAGGTAAATCTCTTAATTCACCAAACGGTGCAGCATGTTCAACGGCTTGCATGGCAGATCGATCAAATGCACTGTCGCCACTAGATGTAGCAATTGACGTTGCAAGTAGCTCGCCCGAAGGGCCTAAACGTATTTGTAGCGTAGCACTCAATGAGTCGCTTGCTCCAGGTGGGATCAACCATGCCTGTTCAACCGCTCGACGCACAATATTGATAAAGCTATTGGCGGCCTGCTGCGCTTGCTGTGCATTGGCTGCTGCTTCCGCCTCACCTTCTAACTGGCGCTGCATGGCGGCTTCCGCTGCGGCAGCAGCTTGGCGTTCAGCTTCTTCACGAGCACGCTGCTCTTCAGCTTCACGTTGACGCTCTGCTTCGGCTTCTGCCTGAGCCTCTGCTTCAGCCGCTGCCTGGGCTTCTGCTTCAGCCGCTGCCTGGGCTTCTGCTTCAGCTGCTGCCTGGGCTTCTGCTTCAGCTGCTGCCTGGGCTTCTGCTTCAGCTGCTGCCTGGGCTTCTGCTTCAGCTGCTGCCTGGGCTTCTGCTTCAGCTGCTGCCTGAGCTTCTGCTTCGGCTTCTGCCTGAGCTTCTGCTTCGGCTGCTGCCTGAGCTTCTGCTTCCGCCGCTGCCTGAGCCTCTGCTTCCGCCGCAGCTTGGGCTTCTGCCTCACGGGCTTGAGCTTGCGCCGCCTGTTCTTGCGCTAGTCGTTCGGCTTCCTCAGCGCGGCGTTGCGCTTCGGCTTCTGCTGCGGCTTGGGCTTCTTCCAAAGCTTGTTCCTGCGCTTCAGCTTCAGCTTCAGCGGCAGCCTGCTGCTCGGCCTCTTGGTTATCCGGCTCTGGCTCAGCTACCTCCGGCTCACTCACTTCCGGCTCAGGAACAGGTTCAGTTGAACTGTTCATTGCCGCCTGCTGTTCAGTTACCTGCTGGGCCTGATCTGTGAACGTCTCGGTACTCACAAACGTGGCCTGAACAATGGATGAAGAGTCAGGTTCCGGGGTTGAACTGGGCCAATTGATAAGGCTAAAAACAATAATAGCCAAATGCACAGCGACCGCGAGGATGATTGGCAATGTGTAGCCAACGTCTTGCGGGTCATGCGGCGCAGCAACGGTTACTTGCGGCTTGCCCTTACTCATCTTGCGGTGGCTCTGAAAGCAGTCCTACGTTTTCAACGCCCGAGCGCTGGAGCGTACTCATGAGTAGAACAATTTGTCCATACTGTACGCCTTGGTCGCCACGCACCATGACGGGCGTGCCCGGGCGACGTTGCAGTATGGCCGAAACGCGTTCTGATATTTGCTCAAGCGAAACGGCGGTTGAATCCTCACCCAGCGTAATAAAATATCCACCTTCACGATCCACCGAAATAATGATCGGGTCACTGTCCTGAGTATCGATCGGTTCGGATGACACCTGAGGCAAATCCACCTGAACGCCTTGCGTTAGCATCGGAGCGGTAATCATAAAAATGACCAGCAGTACCAACATAACGTCGATAAAGGGGACAACGTTAATCTCCCCCATCGGCTTACTTTTGCCGCTGCGATTGAACGGACCTTGCATGGCTAACTCCCTTAACTGGCGCTAGGCTTGCCATCACGGCCTTGCAAATTACGATGCAAGATAGCGTGAAACTCTTCGGCGAAGTCTTCATATTTACCGAGTAAGCGAGACGCACTGTTAGATAAGCGGTTATAGAAGATAACAGCGGGAATAGCCGCGAAAAGCCCCATAGCGGTCGCAATGAGTGCCTCGGCGATCCAGGGCGCTACGGTTGCCAGTGTCGCTTGCTGGGTCATTGATAGGGACTGGAAAGAGCCCATGATGCCCCAGACGGTACCAAACAAGCCGATATAGGGGCTGGCAGAGGCAACCGTTGCCAAAAACACCAAGTGTTGGGTCAGGCGGTCTTCTTCGCGTGACCAGGCAACGCGCATGCTGCGCTGCACACCTTCAAGCACGGTGTCGGCATTGTGAGTTTTTGGCATTAGTCGGTTGAATTCACGAAACCCAGACTGAAAGATATGTTCGGCGCCATGGCGCGGGTCATCAGCTGGTATTTCTCGGTAAAGTTCGTTTAAGTCGACACCTGACCAAAACGACTCTTCGAATTGGTCGTATTCCCGCTTGGCGCGGCGCAGCGCAATACTGCGCTGAAAAATCACCACCCAAGAGAGGACTGACCCCACCACCAGGAGTAGCATTACCAGCTGTACAACCGTGCTGGCATTCATAATCAGGTGCGGGATGGACATGGTGTTATCGTTCACAGGTGCCCTCATCAATCAATGATTGCCGGTCAAGCCCGACAAGTAGTGGTCTCTAAATTACGAAACCGCAGTGTTAAGAAATCGACTGTTAAGAAATCGCTAACGTTTGTAGCTGGGACTGAAAAAAAGCGGGCCAGGCTTTGGGCCGCATCCGTTCAGCGCTCAAGCACGCTATCTCGACTGTCGCGCTGCATAGGAGTTCCTCACCGCGCATTACAAACTGCTCAAACGTTACTCGGCATCGCCCTATATCAATGACCCGTGCGGTTATCTCTAGCGCTTCGTCCAGGCGAGCCGGTTTCGCATAGTGACAGGCTAAGCGATATACCACTAGCTGCGTGCCCTCGTCTAGTAACGTTTGCTGGTTGAGTCCTTGCTCGCGCAGCCACTCACTGCGCGCTCGCTCCATAAACTTCAAGTAGTTAACGTAGTAGACAATGCCACCAGCGTCAGTATCTTCCATATAAACACGTAGAGGCATTGAAAACGAAGTACTCATGGGCGACGCTCCCCCTCCATATCAACCGAGTGCTCGTTGGGAACGCGGTTAAAGTGCCGCCATGCCTGACGCGTAACGGTACGTCCGCGCGGCGTGCGCATCATCAGCCCTTGTTGAATAAGATACGGTTCAATGACATCTTCTATCGTTGTGCGCTCCTCTCCAATGGCGGCCGAGAGAGAGTCGACGCCTACCGGGCCGCCTTCGAACTTATCGATCATCGCGAGCAGCAGCCGCCGGTCCATGTGGTCCAGACCATAGTGATCCACATTGAGCATATTAAGCGCCGCATCCGCCAATGCCACGTCTACGGTGCCATCCCCTTTAATTTCTGCGTAGTCACGCACTCGGCGCAGCAAGCGATTGGCAATACGTGGCGTCCCTCGGGAGCGCCGGGCAACCTCAACCGCGCCTTCATGGTTGGTTTTTACACCCAACAGGCGAGCTGAACGGGTCACAATTTCAGTGAGTTCTTCGAGATTATAAAACTCAAGCCGCTGAACGATCCCGAACCGATCACGTAGCGGTGCTGTTAAAAGACCTGCGCGGGTCGTCGCCCCCACCAGCGTAAAACGCGGCAAGTCCAGCTTGATGGATCGTGCAGCGGGTCCTTCACCAATCATGATATCCAGCTGAAAGTCTTCCATGGCGGGATAAAGGACTTCTTCAACGGCGGGCGATAACCGATGGATCTCATCGATAAACAAGACATCGCCTGGCTCAAGGTTGGTCAGCATGGCAGCCAGGTCGCCTGCACGCTCCAATACGGGACCGGACGTTGACTTAAGCCCTACGCCCATTTCTGTTGCAATGATGTTGGCCAGGGTGGTTTTACCTAGTCCTGGTGGGCCAAATACAAGAGTATGGTCAAGGCTCTCTTCGCGTAATCGGGCTGCGCCAATAAATATCTCAAGCTGCTCGCGAACCCGTGGCTGGCCGATGTAATCATCCAGCCGCTTGGGGCGAATGGCATAATCAATCCGCCCTTCTCCCTGTTCTGGTTCAGCCGCTATCAACCGATCATGTTCTAACATAGATGCTCTTTTTGAATATCTGGCGATCTGCTTGCACTGGGTGACGGCAAAACGGCGACCGCTATCAACCGCTCATTCGCCGTGTTAACGCTGCCTTGATCAAGGCCTCTGCCGATTGTTGTGGGTCAAGGTCTGAGAGCATTTTACTGGCTTCGGCTAGCTTGTAGCCCAGACTAACGAGTCCGGACTCGGCATCGGCCAGGCTATTACGGCTCGGTTGCCCATTGGTGGTTTCCAGGGCAAGCGGCGCGTCAGCACCTTGCTCCCATTCAGGAAAACGGTCACGCATTTCGATAATAAGTCGTTCGGCGGTTTTCTTGCCAACACCGGGCAGCTTAGTTAACGCCTTACTGTCATCATCACGAACACAGCGCATGAAGGCATCTTCATCCATTCCTGACAAGATCGCCAACGCTAGCTTGGGGCCTACACCGTTGACTTTAATCAGCGCCCGAAAAAGAGCGCGTTCGTGCTGTCGCGCAAACCCGTACAGCAGGTGGGCATCATCACGAATGGTTAAATGAGTATACAGAGATGTGCTTTCGCCTAACGCAGGAAGCGAGACAAGCGTATTCATTGAAGTCTCAAGCTCATAACCCACGCCATGAACGTCAATAACGATCCAGGGCGGTTGTTTTTCCAGCAAATAGCCACTTAGACGTCCGATCATAAATACGCTCGCGATAGTAAAAACAGACGGTTACTATAATGCTACTCTGTACAAGTGACCAGTGGTCGTTAGAGTCGCCAGCGCCCTGTAGAGGCGCGCCGCCCGCGCCCACGAGGCGTACTGGAAACTGCATTGTTGGTATAAGCGTGGGTTAATGCGATGGCCAAGGCGTCTGCCGCATCCGCTTGAGGTGTGGCAGACAGCGTTAAAAGCGCGGTCACCATGTGCTGAACCTGTTCTTTATCTGCGCCTCCCTGCCCGGTTACCGCTTCCTTGATACGCCGCGCGGCATATTCGGCGACGCTTAGCCCGTGGTTTGCCATACATACCAACGCAGCGCCACGCGCTTGCCCCAGCTTTAGCGCTGAATCGACGTTTTTAGCCATAAAAACGCGCTCTATCGCAGTATCTGTGGGTGTGTACAACCCCACTACTTCGCTTAGTCCTGCGTATATTTGCGCCAAACGCTGCTCCAGCGGCCCTTCTGAGGTGCGAATGCAGCCGCTAGCAACATAGCTGGGTTTAACACCGACAAGATCGATAACACCATAGCCAGTAATTCGAGACCCAGGGTCGATGCCTAATATGCGCACGGGTAACGCAGCGCCTGCTTTATCCATTAACGTTTATCCGCTCAAAGTTACAAATTCGACACCACAAAAAGCACTGATACAAAAACACCGACGCCGGGGCGTCGGTGTTTTTAGCCATTGTGCAACTCATAGCCGTTACATCAAATAGCGTCAGGCTTACTCGCTGGCTGCTTCAGGCTTGGCTTTTTGACGCAAGCGGATATTAAGGTCTTTCAACTGGTCTGGGCTAACCTCACCAGGTGCATCTGTCATTAAGCAAGCGGCGCTTTGCGTTTTCGGGAAGGCAATAACTTCACGAATGGTGTTGGCACCGACCATTAACATCACCAAGCGGTCCAGGCCAAAGGCCAAACCACCATGAGGCGGTGCACCGTACTGAAGTGCGTCCAGCAGGAAGCCAAACTTCTCTTGGGCTTCTTCTTCGCCAATACCCAGAATCTCAAACACCGTGCTTTGCATGTCTTGATTATGGATACGGATAGAGCCGCCACCCAGCTCGGTACCATTGAGCACCATATCATAGGCGCGTGAAAGCGCTTTTGCCGGGTCAGCCTTGAGCTCTTCCGGCGAGCAGGACGGTGCGGTGAACGGGTGGTGTAACGGGCTTAAGCGACCATTATCATCCGCCTCAAACATCGGGAAATCGACCACCCACAGCGGTGCCCACGCTTGGGTGTACAGATCAAGATCAGCACCCAGCTTAACGCGCAGCGCGCCAATGGCTTCGTTAACGATGCGCGTTTTGTCGGCACCGAAGAAGATGATATCGCCATCTTCTGCGCCAAGACGATCAAGCAACTCTTCAACGATGTTTTCCATGAACTTGACGATAGGCGACTGAAGCCCTTCAAGTCCTTTAGCACGCTCATTGACCTTGATCCAGGCCAACCCTTTCGCGCCGTAGATACCCACGAACTTGGTGTATTCGTCGATTTCCTTACGCGAGAGCTTGGCACCGCCCGGTACTTTAAGCGCGGCTACTCGGCCATCATCGGCACTGGCGGGGCCAGAGAAAACCTTGAAATCGACCTGTTTCATCAGGTCGTCAACGTCGGTCAGTTCAAGCGGAATACGCAGATCGGGCTTGTCTGAACCAAAACGGTCCATAGCTTCTTGCCAGGTCATGCGCGGAAATTCTGACAGTTCAACGTTCAGCACTTCCTGGAAGAGCTGACGAATCATGTCTTCAGTGATGCTCATGATGTCGTTTTCTTCGACAAATGACGCTTCGATATCAATCTGAGTAAACTCAGGCTGACGGTCGGCGCGCAGGTCTTCGTCACGGAAGCACTTGGCAATTTGATAGTAACGATCAAAGCCCGCCACCATCAGCAGCTGTTTAAAGAGCTGTGGAGACTGAGGCAGTGCAAAGAAGTTACCCGCATGCGTACGGCTAGGCACCAGGTAGTCTCGGGCGCCTTCGGGCGTCGCGCGCGTTAGGATCGGCGTTTCGATATCCAGAAAGCCCTGGTTTTCCAGGAACGCACGGACGTTATGCGAAATGCGCGAGCGCAGACGCAGTTTTTCGATCATGTCGGGGCGACGCAGATCAATATAGCGGTGCTTCAGGCGAACTTCTTCGCCCACCTTGCCATGCTCATCAAGCTGGAACGGCGGTGTGGCCGCGGTGTTCAGCACTTCAACGTCTTTGGCTAGCACCTCAATCATGCCGGTGGGCATATTGGGGTTTTGGGTACCTTCTGGGCGCAGCCTAACGCGGCCGGTAATACGCAGAACATACTCACCGCGCGCACGATCAGCATTAGCAAATGCATCAGCAGTATCCGGGTCTACCACAAACTGCGCGATGCCATCACGGTCACGCATATCGAGGAAAATTACCCCGCCGTGGTCGCGACGACGGTGTACCCATCCGCAAACGGTGACCGTTTGATCTACCAATGTCTCGTTTAGCTGGCCGCAATAATGGCTGCGCATGTCAAATCCTGTTCTGTTTCGTGGCAAATAAGGTGTCTTGGGCCAACCAGGCCCTGACCGCTACAGTCAAACTGCAGAGTCTTTTGACGTGGAAGTAGTATCGCTTTTAGCACTGGTGTTAGCCGTTGTGCTTTTTGCATCAGCGACCAGGTTCTTTTTACTTCCCGTTTTAAAATCGGTTTCATACCAACCACCGCCCGCCAGGCGGAACCCTGCCGCGGATACAAGCCGCACCAAGTCATTACGATTGCACGCAGGACACTCTTTTAACGGATCTGCGCTGATTTTCTGTAATTTTTC
Source organism: Halomonas sp. 111 (assembly GCF_052379685.1). NCBI lineage: Bacteria > Pseudomonadati > Pseudomonadota > Gammaproteobacteria > Oceanospirillales > Halomonadaceae > Halomonas > Halomonas sp. 111. Next base: position 37,375 of record NZ_JBQSYV010000002.1, on the reverse strand, counting down.
CATGCGATGGCCGCAGGCCTTGCACTCATATTCATAGATAGGCATGTTGATAATTCCTGAAAGCTCAACGACGACAGAATATTGTCGAATATAAACGCAGCCAGCTGCGAATATGTAGCCTGTCGATATAAAATCCAAGGCTGCGGTTGATAAAGCGTCAATATTATACCCTTTTGTGCCCCCTGCCGAGCAAGGTTAACAAGCCCTGGCAGCAACTGGAGAGAATAAAATGCCTCATGCGGTCATGTTGGATGCGAAAAGTCTTGGGCCTCAAATAGATTTAAGCGCTATTCGCGGTGCGGTTACTCAACTGGATGTCTTCGATCAAAGTACAACGCAACAAGCTAAAGAGCGCTTGGCAAATGCTGACATCGCATTAGTAAACAAGGTGGTACTGGATGCGGAAACGTTAAAACAGCTGCCTTCGCTTCGCTTGATTTGTGTCATGGCTACTGGTCTAAACAATATCGACCTTGAGGCAGCAAAAGCACTTAATATCAGCGTTAAGAATGTTGCGGCATACGGCACGGCAAGCGTGTCTCAGCACACATTAATGCTGATACTTAACCTGGCAAACCGCCTACCTCTATACCAACAGGAAGTCGCCAAAGGTGTTTGGCAGCAAAGCGACTTTTTCTGCCTCCAGGACCACGTAACGCTACAGTTAGCGGGCAAGCGGCTGGTGATGGTGGGCCAGGGCGAACTGGGAACGGAAGTGGCGCGCTTGGCGGAGGCCTTTGGCCTTCAGGTGACTTTTACGGCACGCCCCGGTCACGAAGCTAACGACGCACGCCCTTCTCTCGATGACGTGCTGCCTGAAGCCGATATTATCAGCCTACACTGCCCGCTTAATGCTGATACGCAGCACCTTATTAACCAAGAGCGTTTGGCCAAGGCCAAACCCTCCCTTCTGCTCGTAAATTGCGCTCGCGGTGGCATTATTGATGAAGTAGCGGCGCTTGAGGCATTACGCCAAGGGCGTATCGGCGGGTTAGCCGTAGACGTGCTTCCTGTAGAGCCACCGAGGGAGGGACATCCACTACTGGCAGCGCTGGATGAACCGCTTAATCTGATTGTCACCCCCCACAATGCATGGGTAACGCCAGAAGCGCGCCAAAACATTATCGCTCTAACGGCGGAAAACATTACGCAATGGAAGCACGCCCAGTAAGCCTAAAATAAATATTAGCCTAATGCGTCGTGAAAGCATCAGGAGCGCGGCATTGGGCTAATGCCTCATATTCGACATGGGTTACCTGCGCATTAGCAGGGCCTTGCCAAAGCCACTCCAGCAGCATGTTCACACGCTGATGTTCGCCACACATGAGAACCTCCACCCGCCCATCCGCCAGATTTTTGGCATGACCGGTTACTCCTGCCGGTAACGCCTGCTTTTGAACGGCGCGGCGATACCCTACGCCCTGCACTTTTCCGGTGACCAAGGCTTTTATGCAACACGTTGACACTATTCGTCTCCTGCTATCCTGGGCGTAAACGCCTCTGTTTCCAAAACTTCCTGCCTAACCTGAACGGCACTGTTTCGCGGAATAAGCTTTCTGCCTCGACGTAGCAAAAGCGAGCGCGTAAAGGCCGCTCCGAACAGAAGTATCAGTGACGAGTAATACACCCACAGCAATACCATCACCACCGACCCGGCAGCGCCGTATGTCGATGCCGTTGCGGTATAGGTGAGATAAATCGCAATCACGGTGCGGCCGATAGTAAACAGTACGGCCGTGACAACAGCCCCGGTTAAGACATCCTGCCAACGCAGCACTACATCGGGCAACACTTTGAAAATAGCCGCAAATAGCAAGGTAACGACGCCAAGTGACACAAGAGAGTCCAATAGTGTCGTGGTATAGCCGGCGAGCGGGACAAGGTCACCTGCCATTTGCAGGATGCTTCGCAAAGCAATACTTAATACCAACGAAATTAATAGAATAAAACCAATGAGAAAGACAACCATTAACGATAAAAAGCGCGTTTTTATAAATACAAACAAGCTGTTACTGGCCGGCTTGGCGATCACTCCCCATATGGTGTTCAGTGAAAGCTGCATTTGCGCAAAGACGGTTGTTGCACCGACTAACAGAGCACAAACGCCTAACACAGAAGGCAATACACCAGACTCTTCGAACCGAGAGTGGATAACGGCCTCTTCAATCGCGGAGGCCACATCGGTACCCAGTGAGTCCTGCAGCTGGGCCACGATTTGACCCTGAGCAGCGTTTTCACCAAAGACAATACCGATAACCGCAACGGCAATAATGACAGTAGGGGCTAATGAAAAAAGCGTATAAAACGCTAATGAGCCCGCGAAGCTAAACGCATGACGCTCTAACCATAGCTTCGTTGCATCCTGGACCACCTTCCACCAAAAAGTGAGGGTGTCTTTAGTCATATTCAGTCCCTTGCGTCATTTATGGATGGCTTTATGTGCAATAGCTTAGCAGCATACCCAATACGGGTGCAGTACGTAGCCTTCGTCAGATTGCACCGCTGAACCGCTCTCTTCATAATGACGCTGTTATTTGACCAAATGTTAAAGGAACCACCATGGCCCTTGATGCAACATGCTCTACGCCTGCTTACACCTTTGATTGTTTGGTATTTATTGGGCGTTTTCAGCCTCCTCACTTAGGCCACTTGGCCGTTATCCGTGAAGCACTTAATCAAGCACGTCAGGTCATTGTACTGGTAGGCTCTGCATGGCAGGCGCGCTCGCTGAGAAATCCATGGCGCTTTGATGAACGCCAGGCAATGATTCGTTCCGGGTTTGATGATGCTGATAACCAGCGGTTAGAAATCACGCCGCTGCTGGATGCTCTTTACAACGATGATGTTTGGGTAAGAGATGTACAGCGAAAGGTACGAGACTTAGCCGCACCGGCTAATATTCGTTTACCACGCATTGGTTTGATCGGTGCAAGCCGTGGTCAGTCAAGCTACTACTTGTCTCTGTTTCCGCAGTGGGAATCCGTCAGCGTTCCGCTGATTGAAGGCATTTCAGCCAGCCAGATTCGTGAACGACTGTTTCGATCGCCAAGCGCTTCAGACGATTATTTGAGCACGGGGGCTTATCATGACCTGCCGCCCGGCGTGGTCAGTCGCGTTAGCGAATTTTGTCGCGAAAGCGCCTATCAACAATTACTGGAAGAGCAACGACTACTGGACCAGTACCATCAAGCCTGGTCACATGCTCCCTACCCACCTATTTTTGTTACCGTGAATGCGGTGGTTGTGCAATCCGGGCATGTACTTCTGGTGCGCCGTAATTCAGCACCCGGTAAAGGGTTGTTTGCGCTGCCTGGCGGATTCATTAACCCTCATGAGCGACTGCTGGATGCGTGCTTGCGGGAGCTCAGGGAACGGCTGCGCTTGAAAGTACCAGAACCCGTTCTAAAAGGATCATTACGTGGGCAGCGCCTTTTTGATGAGCCGCACCGAAGCTGGCGAGGACGCACGCTAGCGGAAGCTTTCTACTTTGCACTACGCCCAGACCAACAGCTGCCACGTTTAAAACCCGTTAAAGGCGGTGATCATGCACGGTGGGTGGCACTGGCTGATTTAGAGCCAGACAGCCTATTCGAAGATCATTTTTTTATTATTCAAAACTTTCTTGGCCTGCCTGCTGACTTCGGCACGTCAACTTAACCCATTACGCTTGTAAAAAATCACGTGGCAGCTTCATCATCTGACGCCAAAGCTTCTCAACACCAGGCTTGTGTACCAACGAGCAGCGATAAAGGCGAATTTCGAGCGGTATGTCCCAACTTTCATCACCGGCCCTGACCAAGCGCCCACTTTTGAGCTCTTCACGAATACAAAAATCCGGGATCCACGCCGCTCCAATGCCTTGAAGTACCATGCCTTTTAATCCTTCTGCCATGGCGGTTTCATAAACCGTACGTAATTTCATACGCAAAGGGTCATTCTTTAACAACATTCGCACACTACGCCCTAAAAAAGCGCCCTGGGTATAAGCCAGGTAGGGAATTGAGGCCTCTTGCTGCAGCGAAAAACAGGGTTTCCCCGTCTCGTCGGGTAGCGAGACGGGCAGCATATTGACCTTGCCTATCGAGAAGGACGGGAAAACCTCGGCATCCAACTGCATAGTGGCAAAGGGGTCATAATAGGCCAGCATGAGATCGCAATTACCTTCACGCAGCACGTGGATCGCTTCGCCTACATTCATGGCGACCAAACGCGTTGGCAGCTCTCCAAGGCCTTTCTGAAGGCGTGAAATCCAAGGGGGGAAAAAGCTTAATGCCAATGAGTGAGCGGCCACAATATCAAGTGCTTCATTGGCAATCGACAAGCCACGCAAATGACTTAATGACTCGTTAAGCTGTTCAACGAGGTTTCGCGCCGTCACCAGAAACAACTGCCCTTCTGACGTAAGCCCTACGGGAGTTGTTGAGCGGTCAACAAGGGTTACGCCAATGGCTTGTTCCAGTGCTCGAATGCGGCGGCTAAAAGCAGGTTGAGTAACATGACGCTGGCGGGCAGACGCTGAAAAGCTGCGTGTATTCGCAAGTGCGACAAAATCTTCTAGCCATTTTGTTTCAAGATTCACCCAACACTCCTTTGCCGATTATTGCTATTGGACAGGCGACATTAAATACGCCGCCCGTGATACTACTTTTTTCCATAATGGACGCTGTTGAATTTCATCAATTGTGATACGCCGACAATCATTAAAGTCTTTCACCAACATGGTGTGCACTTCGGCGGCAAATATGGTGTCAGGAATATACGCTGTAATTTCAAAATTTAAGCGAAATGAACGATTATCCAAGTTTACCGTACCTACGGTGGCGGCATCATTATCAATCAGAATTACTTTTTGGTGTAGAAACCCAGGTTGGTAACGGTATATTTTAACGCCTGCTTTTAACATATCGGCCAAAAAAGCAAAGGCCGAGAGAAATACCAGCAGGTGGTCTGGCCGCTCGGGAATCATTACTCGTACGTCAATTCCCCGCATGGCGGCCAAGCGTAGCGCATCCTGAACGCCTTGGTCGGGTACAAAATAGGGGCTGGTGACCCATAGCCGATGCGTTGCACTATGAATCAATTGCTGAATCAACAGGCTGGCTGTGTCCTGTTTGTCTGCGGGGCCTGAAGGGACAATAACAACGTTCTGATCAATATTAGGGTGGCTTTCCGCCTGCCAATTCAAGCTGGTGACCTCCCCCGTTGCCCAGTGCCAATCTTCCCAAAAAGCTTCTTGTAGCCCCAATACACTGGGCCCTTCCAGTGTCAGGTGCGTGTCACGCCAAGGCCCATGGCGTGGGTCCTGGCCCAGATATTCAATCCCCACATTAAAGCCCCCTAACCAACCCCGCTTACCATCGACAACAGCTACCTTGCGATGATTACGAAAATTGAGCTGAAAGCGATGTTTAAAGCCTCTTGAGGAGCGAAACGGGCTGACTTCTACGCCTTCTGCGGCCAGTTCCCGAAGATAGCCCTCATTGAGTTTGCGACTACCAATTTCATCGTAAAGAAAATACACCCGTACCCCGCGGCGTACGGCACCCAGCAAGTGCTGTTGAAGACGGCGGCCCAGCGCATCATCTCGCACAATAAAAAACTGCAGCAGTAAGTAGTGCTCTGCTTCATCAATACCGTTAAACAAGCTATTGAACGTGGCGTCACCATCAATAAGCAACTCAGCGCTATTGCCCCGAGTGAGAGGCATCATGGCCAACTGCTCTACTGCTTGTGTATCAGAATTAGAAAACGGGACTAAATAAGGTAAGGAGCTTTCCTGGTAGCGAGCAAGCACACGCCTTAACACGCTATCGCGCTCCCCGCGGGCCATTACGTATCCATAAAAGCGCGGCCGACCAAAGAACCAATAGGCCGGTAAAGCGATATAAGGAAAGGTAAGAAGAGAGATAATCCATGCGACGGCACCTTGTGATGTCCGGCTAGACATTAGCGCCATGATCGCCGACATCACCCCTAACAGGTGTATCAGCATAATGCTTGTCCCTAGCAGCCAAGAGACCATACCTACATCTCCATTAAACGTATGGATATTTCAAACAGGGTATCGCTATGGTTCTCAATGCACAGAAGCCCCGTATGAACGGGGCTTCTGTAATTTAATCACTCATACAGCACAGACTGCCTTATGCCGTTTGAGCAATAATCTCCTTCCATTTGGCCGGTCCGGTTTGATGAACCGAAGTGCCCTGGCTATCAACCGCTACGGTGACCGGCATATCTTCTACTTCAAACTCATAGATGGCTTCCATCCCCAGGTCCTCAAAACCGACGACCCGGGATTTTTTAATTGCCTGAGCGACCAGGTAAGCCGAGCCACCCACCGCCATCAAGTAGACAGCCTCGTTATCGCGGATTGCGTCTATGGCCACTTGGCCACGTTCCGCTTTACCAACCATACCCAAAAGTCCGGTTTCTTCGAGCATGGTGCGCGTGAATTTATCCATCCGTGTCGCCGTTGTGGGCCCTGCGGGCCCCACCACTTCGTCACGTACCGGGTCAACTGGGCCAACGTAATAGATAAACCGGCCTTTCATATCAACAGGCAGTGGCTCGCCTTTCGCCAGCATATCCACCATGCGCTTATGAGCAGCATCACGACCAGTCAGTAGTTTGCCATTCAGTAACAGCGTATCACCTGGCTGCCAGGTTTTAACTTCTTCGGGTGTTACGGTATCCAGATTAACGCGCTTCACGTTATCACCCATTTCACGGGTAATTTCTGGCCAGTCTTCCAGTTTCGGCGGATCAAGCGCTGCAGGGCCTGAGCCATCCAGCGTGAAATGCGCATGGCGAGTTGCCGCACAGTTAGGAATGATAGCAACCGGCTTATTCGCCGCGTGGGTCGGGTAATCTTTTACTTTTATGTCCAACACCGTGGTAAGGCCGCCGAGACCCTGAGCGCCAATACCACTTTTATTGACCTTATCAAAAAGCTCTAACCGTAGTTCTTCAGCGCGGTTGCTCGGGCCACGTGCTTGCAGGTCCTGAATATCAATAGGGTCAAGCAGTGCTTCTTTTGCGATTTGCATCGCTTTTTCAGCCGTACCGCCGATCCCAATACCCAACATGCCCGGCGGGCACCACCCTGCCCCCATTTTGGGAAGCTGCTCCATGACCCAATCGACAACGCTGTCAGAGGGGTTAAGCATCGCGAACTTGGATTTCGCTTCACTGCCGCCGCCTTTTGCCGCAACGTGAATGTCGACCTTGTCACCAGGCACCAGCTTGTGGTGGATAATAGCCGGCGTATTATCTTTGGTGTTTTGGCGCTTCCCGTCCGGGTCTGCCAGCACGGATGCACGCAGCACGTTATCGGGCAACTGGTAAGCGCGGCGAACACCTTCGTTGACCATGTCGTCCAGGCTCATATCCGCGTCCCAGGTAACGTTCATGCCTACATGAACGAAGACGGTAACAATACCCGTGTCCTGGCAGATAGGCCGATGGCCAGTAGCGCACATTCTCGAGTTAATCAAAATCTGCGCGATAGCATCCTTTGCAGCCGGGTTTTGTTCCCGTTTATATGCTGCATCCATGGCATCAATAAAATCTTTAGGATGATAGTAAGAGATATACTGCAGAGCATCGGCAACGCTTTGTATCACGTCGTCCTGGCGAATCACGGTCATGGAGTAACAGCTCCTTGGTTTTCGTCTTGTCTACGGCTACTTTAACGAAGGTGGAAATAGCCGTTTAAGCGTGCAAGCAGTATACCGTATTGATCCCCAAGCGGCAGCTTCTACGATTTCTTAACTACCATTGAGTGAGTTTGATAGTGATGTTTTGACAATCCAAAACAAGATAACGGTATAAGTTTCTAATTATGCGCTCGGCTCGACTGCCCGCCGGATTTCGGGGCCTTCTGGCATATCTCTATCCTAGCGCCAGCTGTTTTTCTTTCATTTGATGCAGTTGATCGCGCAGGCGCGCTGCTTCTTCAAACTCCAGATTCTGCGCTGCCTCAAACATTGCGTCTTCCAGCTTGCTGATAGCGGCTAACAAATCATGCGCCCCCATGCTGGCGATATCGTAATCACCGGCACCTTCTGCCACCTTACGCTCGGACCCACGCTTGCGGCTGCTCTTTTTGCCGGGGGTTTGCGCAGCTTCCAGAATATCTGCCACGGAGCGCGTCACGGTGGTTGGCGTAATACCATGCTTTTCATTGTGCGCTTGCTGTTTGGCCCGACGACGCTCTGTCTCATCAATCGCTTTGCGCATGGAGTCGGTAATACGATCACCGTACAAAATGGCTTTACCGTGAGCGTTACGTGCCGCGCGTCCAATGGTCTGAATTAGCGAGCGCTCTGCACGCAGGAAGCCTTCCTTGTCAGCATCTAGAATCGCCACCAACGAAACTTCTGGAATATCCAACCCCTCGCGCAGCAGGTTAATACCTACCAACACATCAAACTTGCCCAAGCGCAGATCACGAATAATTTCCACCCGCTCGACGGTATCGATATCGGAGTGCAAATAGCGAACACGCACCCCATGCTCATCAAAGTATTCTGTTAAATCTTCAGCCATACGCTTGGTTAGCGTTGTCACCAGTACGCGCTCACCGGCGGCAGTACGCAAGCCGATCTCGGAAAGCAGATCGTCCACCTGAGTGCTGGCCGGGCGCACTTCAATTTCAGGATCCAGCAGCCCCGTAGGACGCACAACCTGTTCAACGACTTGGCCCGCATGTTCGGCTTCATATTTGCCTGGCGTCGCCGAAACAAAAATAGCTTGAGGAACAATGGATTCCCACTCTTCGAATTTCATGGGACGGTTATCCAACGCCGAAGGCAAGCGGAAACCATACTCTACCAACGTCTCTTTACGTGAACGGTCACCCTTATACATACCGCCCACCTGAGGCACGCTGACGTGAGACTCATCAATAAACAGCAGCGCGTCGTCAGGCAGGTAGTCAAAAAACGTGGGCGGCGGCTCGCCAGGCGCACGCCCGGATAAGTAGCGTGAGTAGTTCTCAATACCGTTGCAGTAACCCAGCTCCAGCATCATCTCGATATCGTAAAGCGTACGCTGTTCAAGGCGCTGCGCTTCTACCAAGCGTTCATGCTTGCGCATCCATTCAAGGCGCTCTTTTAACTCATTTTTTATTGAGTCAATCGCGCCTAAAATGGTTTCACGTGGCGTCACATAGTGGGACTTGGGGTAAATTGTCATACGCGGGACCTGGCCCCGTATGTCCCCGGTTAGCGGATCAAAAATGCGAATAGAGTCAATTTCGTTATCAAACAGCTCAACCCTTACCGCATCTTCATCAGAATCAGCAGGAAAAATATCAATAACATCCCCGCGCACGCGGTACGTACCTCGGCGGAAGTCCATGTCATTACGGGTGTATTGAAGCTCCGCCAAACGACGCAAAAAGGCACGCTGATCAATCAACTCGCCGCGGGTAAAGTGCAGACGCATTTTTAAATACTGGTCGGGGTCACCCAACCCGTAAATAGCAGAAACGGAAACAACGATGAGCGCATCACGACGTTCAAGCAACGCCTTGGTTGCCGAGAGACGCATCTGCTCAATATGGTCATTGATAGAGGCATCTTTTTCGATAAACGTATCCGATGATGGTACGTAGGCTTCGGGCTGATAGTAGTCATAATACGAAACAAAGTACTCGACAGCATTATCCGGAAAGAAGGACTTAAACTCTCCATAAAGCTGAGCCGCGAGGGTTTTGTTAGGTGCCATCACAATGGTCGGGCGCTGAAGCTGCTCAACCACATTCGCCATGGTGAATGTTTTGCCCGACCCGGTTACACCCAGCAGCGTTTGATGGGCAAGTCCTGACTCCAGGCCACTTACCAAGTCTTTTATCGCATTTGGCTGGTCACCGGCAGGCTTAAATTTCGACTGTAACCGAAACTCTTTGCTCATCATTGCTCCTGAATGAAAAGTTAAATAACGTGCGTAGTGATATCGACAGTTGCCTGCGTCATCAGGCGCTGGATGGGGCAGCGATGGCTGATCTCTTCCAGGCGTGCCCGCTGTTCCGGGTCGCTGATCCCATGCAGTGTTAACGCTACATTCAATTTATAAGTTCCATGCGCCTCCTCACTGTCGTCCCGCTGCACCGTGACAGTAATCGCGGTAAGCGGCCACTTCTTGCGCTTGGCATACATCTGCACCGTAATGGCCTTACACGTTCCCAGAGAAATATCGAAATAGTCGTGAGGGTCGGGCGCACTGCCTTCGCCTCCAACCAGAGTGGGAACATCGGCATACAGGGCCTCCAGGCTATCGACCTCAATACGCTGGCGAAATACATGGTTACGCTGGCTGATTACCGTAATAGGCGGATGCATCAGGATACTTTCACTCCCAGTTTGAGCTTCTCTACAGCGTTGATCAGTGCCTCACGTTTAACACGGCCATCCACATCTGCGCCGTGGCGACCTACCTCTGCACTATCAACCCCCTCCAACATCATCAACGCCGTGGTAATCTTGTTGACTTGATCAGCGTTTTTTACGCCTTGAAACGTTAACGATTGCTGTGCCATTACGCTACCCTCCTCACTTAACCTTATGCAAAACTGATACAACAGAAAGATTCTAGCACGCTATTACACCTTGCAATTAGTATCATTAGCCCACAGGTTGAGAAGCGCGGCGTCCTAATCCTACTTTCAGCGATCAGCTACTCATCAGGAGTCTATATGGCAACGGTTATCCCCTCTACTGCGATCACCGACAATGTGCGCCTTCATCACTTGGCAGCGCTGGATGTAACAGGGGCAGATGCTGAAAAATTCCTGCAGGGCCAAACAAGCGCTCAGGTAAGTTTAGCGGATGGCGAGTTTGCCCCTCTTACGTGTTTTTGCACACCCAAAGGAAGAATGCTCGCCAATGGTCAGCTGCTGCGCCTTAACGCTGAACACTTTAGACTTATCCTTAGTGTCTCTCTTGCCGACTCGCTGGCGGCCCATTTAAAAAAATTTGCCGCGTTTTATCGGGCTGAATTGATCCATAACACAAACATCACGTTTATTGGCGCCAGCAAAGCAGCAGGAACCTTAGCTGAGTCACTGGGATTAACCCTTCCTGAACAACCATACGCACAAAGCGTTAATGAACAATCAAGCGTTGTACGCGTGGCCGGGAAAATGCCTCGCTGGCTGTTTTGCACGACTGAGACAACGACAGAGGCATCCTCTCAACAGGTGGTGGACGACGAAGCCCAGCAGGCTGCCTGGCAACTTGCCGACATTCGCAGCGGAATTGCCTGGCTCTCAGAGGCTCAGCAGGATCAATTTCTGCCTCAAATGCTGAACTGGGAAGCACTAGGGGGCATTAGCTTTAAGAAGGGCTGCTACACAGGACAGGAAGTGGTAGCCCGAGCACACTTTCGTGGACAAGTTAAAAAACGCTTGGTTCACGCTGAACTTACATCGACAACGCTACCCGAGACAGGCGCCAGCATAAAAACCGAGCTGGATAAAGCCATGGGCGAGGTCGTTACAAGCGTAAGACGTGATAATGATAGTGTGGAGCTGTTGGCGGTGATGAATACCAAGGCGACAGAAGAAGCGATACCGCTTTACTGGGAAGGCAACGCAATCACCCTACTGCCGCTACCCTACGCTATTGAACGGCTTGACCCTGAACAGCTGGCGGCCACGTTAAAGGGCCAGGCTTACAAGGGCTAGGCTCACTCGTTTAAGAATCCTGAAAAGCCTTAAGCTTAAACAACCGGGCGGCATTGGCACTGCTATGTGCCGCCACCTCTTCTTCTGTTTGGTTGCGCAGCGTGGCCACGACGCGGCACACGCGAGCAACACATTGGGGGTCGTTACGCTCACCCTGATGGCCGCTAAGGGGCATATCAGGGCTATCTGTTTCCAGTACAAAGCCATCATTGGGTAATGCCGCTACCGTTCGCCGCAGCCGCTGAGCACGCTCATAGGTAACAGCGCCCCCAAGCCCCAGTACAAAGCCTCCGTCTAAAAACTTTTGGGCTTGCTCTATAGAGCCTGAGAAGGCGTGAATCAGCCCCGCTTGGGGAAGCGCTAACTGGCGCAGTCGTTTACTGACCTTGTCATTGGCCTGCACACAGTGAACCACGACAGGGAGCTTGTATTGCTTGGCCAAACGCAGCTGATCATCGAAAAGGCGCCACTGCGGCTCCCAAGAATCTTTAAAGCGTGCATCAATACCGCACTCTCCAACCGCTACGACCCTTGGATTTGAATACAGCGCCTGCTCCAGCGCAAGGATATCCTCATCGCGCTGGTGCTGTTCCATAAAACAGGGGTGGAGGCCCAAGCACACACTAACATCATTGCGCTCACCTAGCGCCAGCACCTGTTGCCAGCGCTTCCGAGTAGTGCCAGGCACAATGAAATGAGAGACACCGGCCGCGTGTGCTGCTGCAAAAACAGCATCGCGGTCCTGGTCAAACGCGCTAAAGTCCAGATGACAATGGGCATCGATAAGCACTGCCGGGCCTCCCTGTTGATATACCGCGCAAGCCCCTCCCTGGGCTTGCCAACCTTTGCTTATCTTAAAGAGTAGCTAACTTAATGCTCTCGTGTGGGCTGGAAGCGAATATCGGGCCAGCGCTCCTGGGTCATTTGTAAATTAACCCGAGTAGGTGCGATGTAGGTTAAGTAACCGCCCCCATCAATAGCCAAATTCGTGCTGGCTTTACGCTTAAACTCTTCGAGCATTTTGGCATCGTCGCAATATACCCAACGGGCCGTTTGTACGTTGACCCCCTCATACAGACAATCGACCTTGTACTCTTCCTTTAGCCGATGGGCGACCACGTCAAACTGCAAGGTGCCCACCGCCCCCAGGATTAGATCGTTGTTATCCATAGGCATGAAGACCTGAGTAGCGCCCTCTTCGGAAAGCTGCTGCAAGCCCTTCTGAAGCGCTTTCATTTTCAGCGGGTCTTTCAGGCGAACTCGCTTGAAAAGCTCAGGCGCGAAGTGAGGAATACCGGTAAAACGCATATCCTCGCCGACGGTAAAGGTATCCCCGATTTGGATCGTGCCATGGTTATGCAAGCCAATGATGTCACCCGGCCAGGCTTCTTCTACATGGGAACGATCAGATGCCATAAACGTCAACGCATCGGCAATTTTGACATCCTTGCCAATACGCACATGGCGCATCTTCATGTTTTTCTCATATTTGCCGGAGCAAACACGTAAAAAAGCGATACGGTCCCGATGATTAGGATCCATATTGGCCTGGATCTTAAATACAAACCCGGTGAAACGCTCGTCGTGAGCGGTTACTTCACGCAGGTCAGTTTTATGCGGCTGAGGGGCAGGCGCATACTCGACGAAGCCGTCCAGCATCTCGCGTACACCAAAGTTCCCCATCGCAGTACCGAAGTAGACGGGCGTAAGCTCACCTCGCCGATAAGCCTCAAGATCAAACGTGTGCGAAGCGCCCCGCACCAGCTCGACTTCCATACGCAGCTCTTCGGCCTGCTCTTCGCCCAGAACGGCATCAACCTCAGGGCTATCCAAGCCCTCGATGCGCTTGTCTTCCGGAATATGGCTGCCCTGACCCTGGGTATACAGATGGATAACATCATTGTAAAGGTGGTAGACACCCTTGAAATGACGCCCCATACCAACAGGCCATGTCATGGGCGCGCACTGAATATTTAAAACCGTCTCGACTTCGTCCATCACCTCAATAGGGTCACGGATATCACGGTCCATTTTGTTAATAAAAGTCAGGATGGGCGTGGCACGTAAACGACACACTTCCATCAATTTGATGGTCCGATCTTCGACACCCTTGGCGCCATCAATCACCATCAAAGCGGAGTCAACGGCGGTCAGCGTTCGGTAGGTATCTTCCGAGAAGTCTTCGTGCCCTGGCGTATCCAGCAAGTTCACAACACGACCGCCATAGGGGAACTGCATAACGGAGGTCGTCACCGAGATTCCCCGCTCCTGCTCCATCTTCATCCAGTCAGACGTCGCGTGTCGGTCATTACGCTTGCTTTTCACCGAGCCTGCCAGCTGAATAGCATTCCCAAACAGCAGCATTTTTTCGGTGATGGTTGTTTTACCCGCATCAGGGTGCGAAATGATAGCGAATGTGCGGCGCAGATCCGCTTCCTGGGCTAACTGAGTGTCTTTCATCTTGCCTCTACAGAAATTAGTACTCAGCAACGTAACGCGACTCTGGCTGAGTGATTCAGAATGGGGCGAGATTGTAACGTTATGACCGTTTTGGTGCCATGTTCATTGAAACCTGCGCCTTGAAACCCTTGGGGGAAGACACATGATGGATGCTGGGACATTTTAAGGGCTACTACCATGTGTCCGCGCGAGCGAGGCCTGCAAAATCACTTTTGAGCCCAATCAAAAAACGCCGAACGGGTCGGCGCTTTAAAATGCTAGCTGATGGTGGTCGCAGACAACGTTCTAAGCGTAGGTATTAACCTGCGTACCCACATTACCTTCTTGAGCAAGATTGGGTTCAGCGCCCATATCCGCTGACGCCATGATTTCCGTGACCTGTTGGGCCTGAATATCCAATGCGTCTTTGAAGATCTGCATTTGGGCCTGTTCAGCAGTTTGCGCTTGATTCATATAAAGCGCTGTACTCACCGTATTGCTTATAGATACATCCATAAAGCCTGCCCTCAGAAGTCAAACGTCAAATCAGCTTAGCAAATAACCGGACAACCTACAAAGCGGCGTGGCGATTTAGAACCGCTCAGCTCGAAAGGGTGACATATCAATTTCTGTCGGCTTGCCTTCGATCATGTCAGCCAATAGCTGACCTGTCGCTGGACCAAGGGTAAACCCTTGGTGCCCGTGCCCAAATGCTAACCATAACCCAGGATGGCGTGGTGCCGGTCCAATAATCGGCTTCATATCTGGCAAACAGGGGCGCGCGCCCTTCCAGGCGGCCGCATCATAGCGCTCGCCAAGCGGAAAAATAGTCCTGGCCACTTTTTCCGCCGCTTCCAGCTGATGCTCATCAGCGGGCGACTCTATTCGATCAAGCTCAGCACCGGTCGTCAGACGCACTCCTGCGTTCATGGGCGCCAGCAAATAGCCAACTTCAGCATCCATTAACCAGTAATTCAGCTTGGCTGGCGCTTGGGCAGCATAGTGCATGTGATAGCCACGCTTAACAAAGGTAGGAAAATGATAGCCCAGCCCTTTCATCCATTCGCCAGACCATGGTCCCAAGGCAACCACCACGCCATCAGTGTCAAGGGTTTGCGTTTCAGTAACGATCCGCCAGCGCTCGCCTGCTTGCTCAACTTTTTGAATATCCGCCTGAAGAAGCTTGCCTCCGTTGTCCATAAAATCTTGCGCATAGGCGGCCACCAAGGCACCCGGATCGGCCACCGTCCAGGGGTCCAGCCAATGAATAGCGCCAATAATATCCTTACCTAAATTCGGCTCTTTGCTTTCAATGCCTGCACGATCCAGCACGTTAAACTGCACCCCATAATGCTCACGAGCTTCTTCAGCCTCTTTAATACGTTTTTCCAAGCGCGACTGCGTGCGGTAAATCTCTAACCACCCTTCACGGCGCACCAAGTGCTCGGCGCCAGCAGCTTCAATCATCGGACCGTGCGTTTTTAAGCACAATTGGATGAGAGAAGCCCACTCAGGAATGATTTTTTTATAGCGGCCTGATGAAGAGTTATGCCAATAGCTTAACAGGGGTGAAGCGGCATTCAGCATGCCTGCCGGGCGATAACGAATATCCACGCGCTTGTTAGGCAGCACGCTTAAAATGGTTTTCATATCACGAGGGAATGCATAAGGACGCACCGCTTCTCGCTGAATGATGCCCGCATTACCAAACGACGTTTCCCGACCAGGCTGGCGTCTGTCCACCAAGGTGACCTGGTGCCCGCGACGCTGTAAATGCCATGCAATACTGACACCCACCATGCCTGCCCCTAGCACTACCGTTTGTCGCGTCATCTTGTATTCTCCTCAGCGCTAATACCTACGTTTAATACAGGCGAAAACAACGCCAGCAACTGATTGAAAAATATCACTAAACAAAGGGCACTTGCACAGCTTAAAAAGCTTTTTTCAAGGCTTTTTACAGCAATTAACGCTATAAAAATATCACTAGCAGACAACTCCACTGCTTTAGAGCTTTGCAGGCGGACAAAGCCACAAAAACAGCTTAAGCAGCAATTAAATGCAGGGTGCATGAAGAGCAAGCACAGCCAGGGAAGCAGTAAGGAAGCATGACGAATAAAACAAGCTGTCTTTAAACAGACATTACAACATGCAGGAAGGGATATGAAAGAAAAATGCAGGGATCAAAAACAAAAAAACCACAATTAAGTGGTATCAGATATGAAGAGAAGATATTAAATAAGCAATACGAATGGGGTGGATGATGGGTTTCGAACCCACGACCACCGGAGTCACAATCCGGGGCTCTACCACTGAGCTACATCCACCACAACCTAAAACTGTAGCCGCATATTACTATCGAATGGGGTGGATGATGGGGTTCGAACCCACGACCACCGGAGTCACAATCCGGGGCTCTACCACTGAGCTACACCCACCATTGATAGCACTAACGTACTTAAACTTTCCTAACCGGCAAATGACCATCGAACAGCATTACTAATGGCACGCCCAGCAGGACTTGAACCCGCAACCTACGGCTTAGAAGGCCGTTGCTCTATCCGGTTGAGCTATGGGCGCACATAAAGCATCCCAAAAAACACTGAACGCCAATGAGCACTTGACCACAACCAAACTTGGAAAAGCAAAGTAACGCCTTTCGCGTTAAGTGTGGTCGGGATGGAGGGATTCGAACCCCCGACATCCTGCTCCCAAAGCAGGCGCGCTACCAGACTGCGCTACATCCCGATTTATCACCTTTGACGCTTACCGCGCTGCTCGTCTCAAGCGAGGCATATATTACTATTTTTAAAATTAAAGTCAACACTTAACGCGATTGATTGTGTAGAAGCTTTGCCTGGCCGCTTGGGCATGCGAAAATTACTCCTTATAGTAAATGCTCAAGCAAGCGTGCTTTTGCATCAGCGCTCCAACCTCCATAGGATCTTTGTAAATGACCGCCCAACTTATCGATGGAAAAGCCATCGCTGCTCTTGTCCGTCAACGCGTTGCCGAGAAGATAGCCAAACGTCAGCAAGCAGGCGCTCGTGCACCAGGACTAGCCGTTGTTGTGGTCGGTGAAGACCCGGCGTCTCACGTCTATGTTAGTAATAAACATCGAGCCTGCGAACAAGCGGGCATCCTATCGTTTCAACATGCCCTCCCCGCCGCTACCACGCAGCAAGCGTTGGAAGCATTGGTTGACCAGCTTAATGATGATGCAAGCATAGACGGCATCCTGGTTCAGCTACCGCTTCCAGCTCACCTGGACGCCAACCCGATTCTGGAGCGCATTAAGCCCGACAAAGATGTCGATGGTTTTCACCCCTACAATCTTGGCCGGCTTGCTCAGCGGTTGCCGGCTCTACGCCCCTGCACCCCCAAAGGGGTCATGACCATGCTGGCAGAAAGCGGCCTGTCGGTGCGTGGCTTAAACGCCACTATCGTTGGCGCTTCTAACATCGTGGGCCGCCCAATGGCGCTGGAACTGATGCTGGCAGGCGCGACCATCACTGTATGCCATCGCTTTACCCAGGATTTGCAGACCCATGTTAACCGTGCCGACCTGGTGGTCGTGGCTGTCGGCAAACCTGGCATTGTTAAAGGGGAGTGGATTAAGGAAGGTGCCATTGTGATTGATGTTGGTATTAACCGTCAGGAAGATGGCTCGCTGGTGGGAGATGTTGATTTTGCAGCTGCGGCCGAGCGGGCCAGCTTTATCACCCCCGTTCCGGGGGGCGTAGGCCCCATGACCGTTGCCACTTTGCTTGAAAATACGCTTGAAGCGGCTGAGCATCACGACGCCAACGCTTAGGCTTACTGTACTGTTAATTTTTAGGGTTTGATAAAGGAGCCTATTCGATGAAGCGTATTGGCATTATTGGCGCAATGGCGCAAGAAGTCGGCATTCTGGTCGGGCAGCTCGACAATGCTGAGCGCTATGAGCATGCAGGGTTTGTATTTCATACCGGTATGCGCCATGGGCTAGAGGTAGTGATACTACAGTCCGGCATTGGCAAGGTGAATGCGGCTGTGGGTACCGCCATTCTTCTGGAACGCCACCACCCCGACGCTATCATCAATACGGGTTCAGCGGGCGGATTTGCAAGCGATCTCAACATTGGTGACGTCATCATTTCAGATGAAGTACGCCATCATGATGTCGATGCAGTGGTGTTCGGCTATGAAATAGGTCAGGTGCCCGGCATGCCCGCGGCTTACCTGGCAGATGTTCAGCTACGCGCCATTGCCCGCCAGGCAATCAAAGAGGTTGGCGAGGTTAACGTCCGAGAGGGTCTCATTGCGACAGGTGATGCGTTTATGTCTGACCCTGCACGCGTGGCTGCGACACAGGCCCAGTTCCCTTCCATGCTGGCGGTTGAGATGGAGGCTGCGGCGATTGCGCAAACCTGTCACCTGTATCAATGTCCGTTCGTGGTGATTCGTGCGTTATCCGACATTCCGGGCAACGATGATAACCACCTTTCTTTTGAACAGTTCCTGGACGTAGCCGCCGCCCACTCATCGCGCATGGTGGACCACATGCTACAGACACTTGGCCAGCGCTAAGATCGTAGCAATAGCCGGTGTTTACCACTAACGAAAACGGAGCCAAATGGCTCCGTTTTCGTTTCTTACTTCATCAACAGATTTCTTACTTCATCAACAGTTACGCTTTAATGGACCACTCAAGCGACTCTCCCGCCAGCAATGGGACAATCGTTTTGCCCCCCGCGTAAGGATAGGCTTCCGGCAGTTGCCAGGGTTTACGCTCTAACGTGATTTTATCGGCATTAGGCGCCAAGCCATAAAAACGCGGACCATTCAGGCTGGCAAACGCTTCCAACTTATCGAGCGCGCCTACTTCATCAAAGGCCCTTGCATATAATTCAATCGCCGCCGATGCCGTGTAAGCGCCAGCGCAGCCACAACTGGATTCCTTATCGCCCTTGGCGTGAGGCGCGCTATCCGTACCTAAAAAGAACTTGGGGCTGCCACTGGAGGCTGCTTTCAGTAATGCCTGGCGGTGCTGTTCGCGCTTTAAGATGGGCAGGCAGTAGTAGTGCGGGCGAATCCCACCCACCAGCATTTTGTTGCGGTTAAACAGCAAGTGATGAACCGTAATAGTGGCCGCAACATTATCCGGCGCGTTTGCCACAAACTCTGCCGCTTGCTGGGTCGTAATATGCTCAAAAACAACCTTTAGCGCGGGATGACGCGCCAGCAGAGGCTTCATTACCGTTTCGATAAATACTGCTTCACGATCAAAAATATCGATATCAGCAGTGGTTACTTCACCATGAACAAGCAGCGGCATTCCCACCTTGGCAAGCATGGCAATGGTGTCATCGCAGTGCGCAAGATCGGTGACACCCGAATCCGAGTTGGTGGTTGCTCCGGCAGGGTAAAGCTTAACCGCTTTAATCACGCCGCTTTGTGCTGCGCGCTCAATTTCCTCAGGCGGCGTCGTATCGGTTAAATAGAGCGTCATAAGTGGCTCGAACGTGCTGCCTTCAGGCAAGGCCGCCAAAATACGCTCACGGTATTCAAGCGCCTGAGCCGTGGTCGTTACCGGAGGCGTTAAGTTAGGCATAATAATCGCACGGCCCATTTGGGCGGCGGTATGGCCTACCACGGCTTTCAGCGCCTCGCCATCACGCAAATGGAGGTGCCAGTCATCGGGGCGGGTCAGGGTAATAGCGTCCACGGCAAGTCCTAAGCTGTTTAAAGAAGAAAAGCCAATACAGTATACGTGATCCACTTGGCGGAGAAATCTGCTTATCAATGTCACACACCGTAACAAGTATCGTATTATAACGGCACTCTTAGAGGTTCAAGGTCCAATTGTTTATGCAAAATGTGCGACGCTATGCGGATATTATTGCCAGCATAGAGGGGCTGGTATGGCTAGGTCTCGCTTGGTCGATTTCTATTTCCGTACATACCGGCAATACCGAGCCGACGCTGGCAGCACTTTTTATCGTGGGTGCGCTGGTGCTATTTAGCTGGGCACACCGACCGATGCGCTATCTACTGCGCCGCTACCATATCCGTAAGCGGCGCACGGATATGTGGATTCATATTCTGGCGCTACCCCTTCTGCTCGCGATGTTCTTTCATATCATGGTGGAAGCGACGTTAGGCAGCACCTGGCTGCCACCAAAAATGCTGTTATTCAATCTAATGGCATCCGCTGGCTGGCTGACCTATGTCATGACGCTACTCATTAAGGTTGTCATTCACAGCATCAAAACTTCACGTAAATAGGTAGTAGCCCATGCAAACGGCTTTGCCGCTGCCCCTCTCGACCCCGAACCGCAATCTGGTTCGCCTCACTATTGTTCGGGGAATCACCTGGACAGGGTTTCTGATCGCCATTGTGGTCGGCGTGGAGCTACTGGCCTTTGAATTACCCGTCACCGCGGTCGTCAGTGTCGTTATCGCTATGGGCTTATTGAATATCGCCACCTGGTGGCGATTGGGGCGCCCGCGAGCGGTGGAGCATATTGAGTATCTGCTGCATTTATTGGCCGACATTGCGGGCCTGACCCTGGTATTTTATTTTTCGGGAGGCTCCACCAATCCGTTTATTACCTACTATCTGGTGCCTGTGACGATTGCTGCGGCAACGCTTCCGTGGCGCCATGCCTGGATATGTGCGGTCTGCGCCATGGCAGGCTACAGCTTTCTAATGTTCTTTTACCACCATGTCCCCCAACTGGCGCATATTAATAGCGATGAAATGCTCAATCTGCATGTCATGGGCATGTGGCTTAACTTTGGCCTTTCAGCAGGCCTGGTCACGTTTTTTATCTATAAGATGGCCCATGCACTGCGTAATCGAGATAAAGCACTTTCACTTACTCGCGAAGCGGCGCTGCGTAACGAACAGGTGCTGGCTGTAGCCACTCAGGCGGCGGGCACAGCACACGAACTAGGCACCCCGCTTTCGACCATGGCCATACTGTTAAAAGAGATGCAGGATGAGGCCCCCGAAGGGGGAACATTACAGCAGGATATTCGCTTACTGCGCCAGCAAGTCGACATTTGCAAATCTCGTCTTCAGCATTTGGTCACCAGTGCCGATCGGCGACGTATGGCAGAACCCGAGATACTGGATGCCCAGACCTGGCTAACCGGCGTTGTGCAGCGCTGGTTAGTGTTGCGGCCAGATGTTAGCCACCAATTTGAGATCGTTGAAAGGCGCGGCAAACCCTGGCTTGCGGTTGACACAACGCTGGACCAGGCACTAATGAACCTGCTAAACAATGCCGCTGATGCCAACCCCGAACATGTTTCTATTCGTCTTGATTGGCAGGAAGAGAGTGTTGTCATTGATATTCGTGATCACGGCCCGGGCATTGCCATGTCTATCGCTGACCAGCTCGGTGATACGTTTATTTCTACCAAGAGCAAGGGGATGGGCATTGGCCTGTTTTTAACCCATGCCACGATCAATCGCTTTGGCGGAGGTGTTAGTCTGTATAATCATCCCGAAGGTGGCACGCTGACAGAAGTAACGCTTCCGCGTAGCTCCGCCCCCCTTTAAGCCAAACTAACGGCACAGCCTAATTGAAACGCGTTTTAGTGTGTTTCAAGCACTATCGTTGAGGACATCATGCAAACGACAGATCAGCGCCTGCTAATTATTGATGACGATGAAATGTTCTGTCACGTGCTCAGCCGAGCGTTCACCCGCCGCGGTTATGAGGTAATGACAGCGCATGATGCAGACCAGGCGCTTGCGGTAGCCGTTCAGTTTCAACCCACCATGGCCACGCTCGACCTCAAGCTTGAAAACAGCTCAGGACTAAAGCTACTCCCAGAGATGTTAGCCGCCGTGCCAAGCTGCCGTATTGTGGTGCTTACCGGTTACTCAAGCATTGCCACGGCCGTGGAGGCCATGAAGCTCGGAGCCGTCAACTACCTGTGCAAACCAGCCGACGCTGACGACATTGTCGCATCCTTTGAACACCAGGAAGGCGACCCCAATATAGAGCTTGCTGATAACCCTCCGTCCATTAATCGAATCACGTGGGAGCATATTCAAAAAGTGCTTCATGAACACGACGGCAATATTTCCGCGACGGCTCGCGCGCTCGGTATGCATCGCCGGACACTCCAGCGTAAGCTGCAAAAACGCCCCGTTAAGCGTTAGTCCTGCACCAGCGGCCTGCTCCGCGGCAGAGCCAACACTCGCCGCGTTGAGTTTGCCTACCGCATTAGCTCCCAAACCGGCCACCGCAGACGCCGATACCATCGGCGTCATTGCCTTACCCTATTGGCGAAACAAGGACTGCTACGCCACAATAAGCACCCTTGAGCCATCCATCACTTTGACGTTAGGAGTTTTCGCATGTTTGTGGTTATTTTTGGCAGAATGACCTGCCCTTTCTGCGTCCGTGCCAAGCAACTTGCTGAGCATTTGGAAACAATCGGTAAGATCGAGGGTTACCGCTATGTCGATATGCCCTCTGAAGGCGTTACTAAAGAGGACATCGCTAAAACGGCAGGCAAGCCTATCCATACGGTTCCGCAAGTATTTGTCGACCAAACGCACATAGGCGGTTTTACCGAATTCGACAGGTTTGTACGTGAGAAGCAGTTATTAACTCCCCAGGAAGATTCGTTACGTTAAATTTGCCGTTTATAGTCGTTGAACACGCTTTTTCTCGCCTGCCTATACTGGGTTTTAAACAAGTACCCTCTTTCTAACATCGCTTGTTTAGGCGGCGAGGATAGCATCGTGCAACGTGATGAATTCGTACAGCAGCTTTGGCTTGACTATATTCACTCGCACCCCGACATCGGCGGTTTGCGTCTTTGGCCTCTCTCCTCTACGGCGGAATACTTAACGCTCGTAACGCTTAACCATGGTCCTTTTTCTGCATCTGTTTTGAATAACCGGTTGGCGCACATGGGTTATCGTCAGGTTGCCCATTATGCGATGGCTGACAAGGGCCTTCTTATTCGCCTTCTCGCGCCTGATGACCAAGGAAGTTGGCTAGTACTAGCTGAGCTACAGTTGGGGACGCTGTCAAAACTGCCTCGTGAGGCGCTGGCTGCGCTGGTGAATCAATCACACCCACAGGACTGCAAGGGCCACAACTTACTTTGCCGCGGTCGTCCGTGGCCCATGCCCTCCTGGTCGCTGTATCAGCAGCTTCTAAAGGCGCACCCTCTTGCTGCCTGGCTGGCGGTTATGGGCCCGCGCCTACACCATGCAGGCTTTGATTGTGCCGAGCTCGGCGATACGCTAACAGCGCTTAATGACCAGCTAGAAAAAACAGGCATGCCCGGTGAAAAAGAGCCGCAAAACGGCGTGTTTGCGCTTTCCACGCTTATTGAGCATCATTTTTATCCAGCCATGCCGCAACGCATCATCTTTAGTGATGGCGATGAGCATCGTCTCTGCCTGGGCGGCCTGGCGCTGACTCAAAAACATATCGATGCGGGCCATGAACGCATCGCCGAAATACTCATTCCGGCCCATGCCCGCTGTGAGATTGTCTAAGCAGCCTGCCAAGGCTGCTTAAAACAGGTAACGTACTTACATTTGCGTTTACGCTTCCACAAACGTCATTTCGGGTACATGGTCAGGCACTATCAGCTTACCCGCCGTTTTTTCGATAATTTCATCGATGCTGACCCCGGGCGCGCGCTCTTTAAGCACAAAGGCGCCGTCTTTAATTTCCAAGTAGGCCAAGTCAGTCAGAACGCGGTTAATACAACCAGCGCCCGTCAGCGGTAGAGTACACTGCTCAAGCAGCTTCGACTCGCCATGCTTGGAGGCGTGGGTCATCGTGCAAATAATATTTTCAGCGCCAGCCACTAGGTCCATGGCTCCCCCCATTCCTTTAATCAACTTGCCTGGCACCATCCATGACGCAATGTTGCCATTCTGATCGACTTCAAACGCACCTAAAACGGTGAGATCCACATGCCCACCACGGATCATGGCAAAAGATTCTGCCGATGAAAAAATAGCAGCACCAGGCCGAGCGGTCACCGTCTCTTTACCAGCATTAATCATGTCAGCATCAAGCTCTTCCTCCGTCGGGAAACGCCCCATGCCCAATAAACCATTTTCTGACTGAAGCATCACATCAATGCCTTCAGGAATGTAGTTGGCGACCAGAGTGGGAATACCAATACCCAAATTTACATAAAAGCCATCTTCCAGTTCACGCGCAACACGCTGCGCCATCTGTTCACGTGTTAAAGCCATGGTGGCAACCTCATTATTGAGCGATTAAAAAAAGTTGTTTAGCCGTTAACGGTCAACGATTTAGCCATGCACCGTGCGTTTCTCGATGCGTTTCTCAAACGAACCCTGAATAATCCGATCCACATAAATACCCGGGGTATGGATCTGGCTGGGCTCAAGCTCACCAGGCTCTACAATTTCTTCAACTTCCACCACTGTGATTTTTCCAGCGGTCGCCACCAAGGGATTAAAGTTTTGCGCTGTATGGCGGTACACGACATTGCCATAACGATCCGCTTTCCAGCCTTTTACTATTGCGAAGTCACCGACGATGGCTTCTTCCATGATGTAGTGGCGCCCGTTAAATTCGCGCACCTCCTTACCTTCACCAATGGGAGTACCGTAGCCTGTCGCGGTATAGAACGCTGGAATACCTGCGCCACCCGCCCGCATTTTTTCAGCCAGCGTGCCTTGAGGGGTAAGCACAACCTCAATGTCATCGTTGAGCATCTGCTGCTCAAAGAGCGCGTTTTCGCCGACATAAGAGGCAAATATTTTGCGGATTTGACGATCTTCAAGCAGAACGCCCAAACCAAAACCATCAACGCCGCAATTATTAGAAGCAATCGTCAGGTTCTTAACACCTCGACGTTTTATTTCTGCTATCAGGTTTTCTGGTATTCCGCATAGGCCAAAGCCGCCAGCCAGTACGGTCATTCCGTCTTCGATACCTTCCATCGCTTCGGCATAGGAAGCAACACGCTTATCAAATCCTGCCATTATTATGCCTCGCCTCGTTGTCGGTGGTGCGTACAATGCGCTTATCGGTACTGTCAGTGTTGTCTCTATTACTATACCTGGTTACCCAAGCCCAAAAAGTGATGCCTATCACAGGCTGCCTTAAGCTTAGCCATTAAAGAGCCAGAAGTGTCGCTGGATAGAAAATTACTTTTTGAAGCGCGCAAAGGTAACGACAATAAAATAAGTGCTTTTTTACCATTGTGCTGGGCAGTATGGCATTGATCCATTAGCATTAATCGCATCGTTATACGTTTCATTGAAGGACGGATATGGCTATTTTCAAGGGCTTAGTCAGCATTGCGCTGTTCACGCTCACCACGCTTTTTTGGGGCATTCCCCTTATTGCGCTCACTTTTCTAAAAGTCGTTATCCCAGTGAAACGCTTTAGAAAATGGATACTTGACGGCTTATGCGCCGTGGCCCTTAACTGGATCGGCGCTAATCTTTGGTGGATGAAGCGCTGGCTGAGGCCAGATGTCACTTTTTCGATTCCTGAATCGTTGAGCCCACACCAATGGTGGCTGGTCATATCCAATCACCGTAGCTGGACCGACATTTTTATTCTTTTCATGGCCTTGCACCGCCGTATCCCTATGCCGCGTTTTTTTCTAAAACGACAATTGATCTGGATCCCGATTGTAGGTCTTGCCTTTTGGGCACTTGAATTTCCGTTTATGCGCCGCTTTAGCCGTGAACAGATCGCCAAGAACCCCACTCTTGCCACGATAGACCGCCAATCCACAGCATCCATGTGCCATCGGGCACGGAGCGCCCCCATCGCCATATTTAATTTCATCGAAGGCACACGGTTTACCATAGCGAAGCGCGATGCACAGAAAAGCCCATATCAGCATTTGTTAAGGCCAAAAGCAGGGGGAATTTCGCAGGTACTTAGCCTGCTTGGCGATCAATTGGATGGTATTCTTGATGTAACGATCAGTTACGCTAACCCGTCGCCAACGTTTTGGGGTTTTTTATGCGGTCAGGAAGCGCCTATTACACTACAGGCACGAACATTGCCCATTCCCCAGTGGATGCACGAATCCGACTACCACGAAGAAAAGCAGCATAAGGAACGCTTCCACGCATGGACCAATTCACTCTGGCAGGAAAAAGATGCCTTGTTGGACAGCCAATCCGATCACGCCTAACTGTCTGGCTTGGTGCCTGCTTGCTAATTAGCTTATTAACAGGTTGTGCGGGTTCGTCGCCCTCTTCCTCCCAACGCGATGCCGTACCCACCCATAGTGCGAGCCAAATCAGTGGCAACTGGGTGGCCGTTCAACGTGGAGATACGCTGGGGAAACTGGCTAACCGCGCTAACGTACCTCTTGAACGTCTGGAGCGTTTTAACCCAGGCGTCAATGCGCGTCGTCTCGCGGTCGGCCAGCGCTTGATGATACCTACTCAACAAGAGCGTGCGCCCTCCGGCGGCCCTTACCGTTATCAAATCCGGCCTGGCGATACGTACTCCAACATAGCACGACACTTTGGCACGACCAGTGGACGTATTCAGAGCGCCAACCCCGGCGCTTCGCCCACCGCGCTAAGGATAGGCCAAATCATAAGCGTTCCTTTAAGCAGCAGCGGTACGCGTAGCCCAGCGCCCACCAGCAACGCCTCGCCCAGCAATCGGTCATCGCCCTCTAGCAGCACCTCTAGCAGCACCTCTAGCAACACCCCGGCTGCGGCGCCTACCGCTCCTACTTCATTACCCACATCCGCACGCCGCTGGCCCTGGCCGCTTGAAGACTACCGCATTGTCAGACGTTTTGGCGCGGACAGCCGAGGAGCATTGCAACCCATGCTGCTTGCGACCCAAGCAGGTGCGCGTGCTCAGGCCGTAGCCCCCGGCGAGGTACGCTTTGCAAACGGTATGCGCCAGCTAGGTGAAGTCGTGATTGTGCACCACGCTGATAATCTGCAAACCGTGTATGCACTGTGTGAACGCACGCTGGTCTCGGTCGGACAGCAAGTCAAAGCAGGTGATGAACTGTGTGAAGTAGGTCAAAGTAATACCACTCAACGTTACGATCTGCTGTTTGATTTACGCCAGGGCGGCAAGCCGATTGATCCCGGCAAGGTACTGCGTTAACACAGTGCTTAGTTAATACGCTTGCTAAACGAGCAAAGCCCCTTAGCAAAAGGGGCTTTGTTTTCTATAACGACTGCTTACGGTTGGCTTAACCGCGATAATAGCGGGGCTTAACAAAGGGCATAGGCGTTACGGTCATCGGCAGTTGTTTGCCGCGCACATCCGCAAACACGTGGCTTGCTGGCGCTTCCCAATCGCGGCTGACATACCCTATAGCGACAGGATGCCCAACGCTTGGCCCAAACGTGCCTGACGTTACGACCCCAACTTCGTTACCTGACGCATCCCGCAACACAGCACCTTCTCGAATAGGTGCCCTACCTTCTGCCAGCAACCCTACACGCTTGCGTAAATGATCCCTGGCATCGATTTGATGAAGAATGACATCCGCCCCAGGAAAACCTGCCGAACGCTCCCCCCCATGACGACGAGGCTTACCAATCGCCCAAATCAATCCGGCTTCCACTGGTGTTGTAGTGGCATCCATATCATGCCCATAAAGACATAGCCCGACCTCCAGACGCAGCGAATCGCGAGCGCCTAGCCCAATCGCCTCAACTTCCGGCTCCGCCAACAGGCGCTTGGCAAACGCTTCACAGGCATCGGCTGCCACAGAAATTTCAAACCCATCTTCGCCGGTATAGCCACTGCGGCTCACCCATACCTCATGCCCATCAATGGTAAAACGCTGATGCTGCATGAACACCAGTTCACATGCCGCTGGGCAAAGGCGCTGCATAACTGCATGTGCCTGGGGGCCTTGCAGGGCAAGCAAGCCGCGGTCTAACAACTCAATTTTGTGGGTGGCGGCCAAATTTTCCCGCAAATGCGCCAAATCCTGGTCTTTACAAGCAGCATTAACCACCAGATAGAAGTGGTCGCCACCATTAACGACCATTAAGTCATCAATAATTCCACCTTCAGTATTGGTAAACAGACCATAGCGCTGCTCACCTTTTGGGAGCCCCACTAAATCCGCTGGAATCAGTGTTTCCAGCGCCTTGGCGGTATCTTCCCCCGATACAAGAATCTGCCCCATGTGAGAAACGTCAAAGAGGCCACACTGCTGCCGGGTATGCTCATGCTCTTTTTTTACCCCCAGTGGATACTGCACCGGCATATCATATCCAGCAAAGGGCACCATTTTTGCCCCGAGTTCAACGTGCAGTGCGTGAAGTGGCGTATGCTTTAGATCGGTCATGATAGTTCCTTGGTAAAAACGAACAACGGGGAGCTATTGTCATAGCTCCCCGATGCGATTACTGCTTAAGCGGCCAATATCGCTTACTTGTCATGGTCGAGTTCTTCACCGGCTAACACTTCCTTGCCCGCAAAGTAGTCTTTGGTCAGCTTGAAAACCACCGGGGAAAGCAGCGCCAGCGCAATCAGGTTAGGAATGGCCATCATGGCATTAAAGGTGTCGGCCATGAGCCAGATAAAGCCGAGTTGCGCAATAGCACCCAGTGGAATGGCTAATACGAACAGAACGCGATAGAGCATGATGGAGCGCGTTCCAAACAGGAACTGGAAACATTTTTCACCATAAAACGACCAGCCTAGAATAGTCGTGAAGGCAAAGATAGCCAGCGCGATAGCCACAATGGGGTTACCGAGTCCAGGCAGTGCCTGGTCAAAGGAGAGCGCGGTAAGCGATGCGCCTTCTTCACCCGTTTGCCATACCGTAGAGGTCAGGATCACCAGCGCCGTAATAGTACAAACGATGATGGTATCAATGAAGGTGCCCAGCATGGCAATAAGCCCTTGACGAACCGGGTTTTTAGTTCTGGCCGCGGCATGAGCAATAGGCGCACTACCTAAACCTGCCTCATTGGAGAAAATACCCCGCGCCACACCGAAGCGAATAGCGGCCATCACAGCGGCACCCGCAAAACCACCTGCCGCCGCCATGGGATTAAAGGCGTAGTAGAAGATCAGACTAAAGGCCTCGCCGATTTGCCCTGCGTTAACAATCAGCACCAGCACACCGGCAATCACATAGGCAATCCCCATGATCGGTACGAGCTTCCCAGCGACTTTCGCAATCCGCTTGATGCCACCTAGAATGACCGCGCCGGCCAATACCATGATGATGACACCGGTAAGCCAATGCGGTACGCCAAAGGTGACGTCCATCGCATCAGCGACCGAGTTAGACTGCACCGTATTACCAATACCAAAGGCTGCGACAGCACCAAAAAACGAGAACAGACCACCAAGCCAAAGCCACTTTTTACCCAGCCCGTTTTTAATATAAAACATGGGGCCACCTACGTGGTGGCCGGTATTATCTGTTTCACGATAGCGTACAGCCAATACCGCTTCAGCAAATTTTGTTGCCATTCCCACCAGCGCTGTAATCCACATCCAAAACACAGCACCTGGGCCACCTAATGCAATTGCGGTGGCCACACCGGCAATATTGCCGGTACCGATGGTGGCTGAAAGCGCCGTCATCAGGGCATTAAAGGGAGAAATTTCGCCGTCTTCATCGGGCTTGTCGACGCCAGCCTTAGCGACGGCGTCCTTGTGGGCAGGTTTAGGCTCACGCCCCTGCCAAAGTAGCTTGAACCCCATGCCCAACTTTCTGATGGGCATTAATTTTAAACCAATTTGTAGGTAGATCCCCACACCCAGTAGCAAAATCAACATCAATGGCCCCCATACGACGCCATTGATCGCCCCAAAAAGGCTATTTAACGTTTCCACACGCTTCTCCTTACCCTATTCGTTCAATTTTTATAGATGTTTGGCCGTCAGAAAACGGGCATTCACGATTATTTTGTTTAGCTAATATAGCGATGTCATGGGCACGCCCCATCTTTAATAGCATGATAGAGGCAATTATTAACATGCTCAGGTGAACCACCTGTATGTTTTACACCATTATCCCTGTTCGCTTCTATGCTTAGGCCCTTCTAAATAGTAAATGCCTTCGTACCTTCCCGCCCGATAGGCACGCTGGGTCATAAAATCTCCCTTGCTGAGCATTTTTTAGCTCACAGGAAACTTGTTTCCGATCAGAAACACGTTAACATGCTTAAAAATTCGTTTATTGGCTGGCACGCTGGTAGTCGCCAAGACTTCCGACAAGCGCTAGTATTAGCCTGTCCAGTCAATTGTTTCATAAAGGGAATCATCATGAGCAACCTTCCTTCAAATCTGCGTTACGCGAAAAGCCATGAATGGGTACTTGATCATCAAGACGGCACCGTCAGCGTAGGGATTAGTGACCACGCCCAAGAAGCGCTTGGCGATGTGGTATTTGTTGAACTACCCGAAGTAGGTCAAACGCTTACCCAGGGCAAAGAGTTCGGCGTTATTGAATCGGTAAAGGCGGCTTCCGACCTCTACGCCCCGGTAAGCGGGGAAGTTATCGAAATTAATGACACGCTTGAAGACTCACCCGAAACGGTGAACGACGCACCCTATGAAGGCGGCTGGCTGATGAAGGTACGCCTGACCGACCAGAACCTGGACGGTTTACTGGATGCTGATGCTTATCAGGCCACATTAAGCACTGACGATTAATACCGCAAAGCCTGCCCTTTACGGCAGGCTTTGTATTTTATGCCTCTACCACGCTTCTCTTTCTCGCTCGGAATCTTCCCATGTCATTTGAAACACGCCGTTTGTCCGAACTGGCCGACCACGATGCTTTTATCAAACGTCATAACGGCCCGAATGCCGACGACGTAGATACCATGTTAAACGTGCTCAATATCAAGCGCATGGAAGATCTGATTGAGCAAACCATACCCAGCGATATTCGCCTTGGCCGCGAACTGAACCTGGATGACCCACGTAGTGAAGCTGAAGCGCTTGAGTACTTAGGCCAGCTGGCTCGCCAGAACCGTGTTGCTAAAAGCTATATTGGCCAGGGCTATTACGGCACGCATATGCCAGCGGTTATTCAACGTAATGTGCTCGAAAACCCGGGTTGGTACACCGCTTATACGCCCTATCAGCCAGAAATTTCTCAAGGCCGGTTGGAAGGATTATTAAACTTTCAGCAGGTTATTATGGACCTGACCGGAATGGAGCTTGCCAATGCTTCATTACTGGATGAGGCCACGGCAGCCGCAGAAGCCATGGCGCTATGTAAGCGGAGTAATAAAAAGAGCAAATCCAACGCTTTCTTTATTGCCGACGATATTTTTCCGCAAACCCTTGATGTCGTAAAAAACCGCGCTGATTTTTTTGGTCTTGAAATCATTACAGGGCCTGCCGATACGCTTGCCGACCATGACGTGTTTGGCGCGTTGCTTCAGTACCCTTCCGCCAGCGGCGAAGTACGTGACTTGGCACCTCTTTTAAAGGCGGCCACTGCCCATAATATCATGACCTGTGTAGCCTCTGACTTGCTGAGTCTGGTGCTTCTCAAGGAACCCGGCACGTTAGGTGCAGATATCGTGATTGGCAATTCGCAGCGCTTTGGGGTACCGATGGGCTTTGGTGGCCCACATGCGGCGTTCTTTGCCACCTCAGATAAGCTTAAGCGCTCAATTCCTGGGCGTATTATCGGTGTATCCAAAGATAGCCGAGGCAACACCGCCCTGCGGATGGCCATGCAGACGCGCGAGCAGCATATCCGTCGCGAAAAGGCCACCTCCAACATCTGCACGGCGCAGGCTCTTTTAGCCAATATCGCAGGGTTCTACGCGACCTACCACGGTGCTGAAGGGCTGCGTAAAATTGCTGGGCGTGTCCATCGGCTCACCACGTTGCTTGCTCAAGGCTTGCAGCAATCTGGCGTTGCGCTGGTGCATAACAGCTGGTTTGATACGCTGCGCTTAACCCAGGTAGATGCAGGTAAAATTCATGGCCGCGCCATGACGCACGATGTCAATCTCCACTACTTCGCCAATGGCGATGTAGGCATCAGCCTGGATGAAACAACCACCGCACACGATGTTGCCACCCTATTTGATGTGCTGCTGGGTAATGAACACGGGCTTTCTGTCGCAGCGCTGGATAAGCAGGTAATTGCCAGCGCTACCACGGGCATCCCCGCCGCCTGCCAGCGAGAAAGTGGTTTTCTGAGCCACCCCACCTTTAACCGATACCGCAGCGAAACAGAAATGCTGCGTTATCTAAAACGCTTGGAGAATAAGGACTTGTCGCTTGCCCATGCGATGATCCCTTTAGGCTCTTGCACCATGAAACTTAACGCTACCAGCGAAATGATCCCTATTTCCTGGCCTGCGTTTGCAGACTTGCACCCGTTTGCGCCGCGCGACCAGGTCGCTGGCTATCATCAGATGATTGATGAACTGGCCGCGTTCCTGGTAGAAATCACCGGTTACGATCATATTTCCATGCAACCTAACTCGGGCGCGCAGGGTGAGTACGCGGGCCTGCTGGCCATTCGCCGTTACCAGGCTGCGCAAGGCGAAGCACACCGTAATGTGTGCCTGATCCCAAGCTCTGCCCATGGTACCAACCCGGCAACAGCGGCCATGGTGGGCATGGAGGTGGTCGTTGTAGAGTGTGATCAGAACGGCAATATCGATATAAATGACCTAATGGACAAAGCCGCCCAGCATAGCGACAAGCTCTCGGCGATCATGATTACTTACCCGTCGACCCATGGTGTTTTCGAAACTCATGTGCGCAAGGTCTGTGACGTGGTGCATCAGCACGGTGCCCAGGTGTATGTCGATGGCGCCAATATGAATGCTCAAGTGGGGCTCACGCGCCCAGGCGACTTCGGGGGCGACGTATCGCACCTTAACCTACATAAGACCTTCTGCATTCCCCACGGCGGCGGCGGCCCGGGCATGGGGCCTATCGGCGTAAAAGCTCACCTGGCGCCTTATGTCTCCAACCACGTGGTGACACCTATCAATGGCGTTAACCCAGAGAGCGGTGCCGTCTCAGCGGCAGCGTTTGGCAGCGCATCCATCCTGCCTATCTCGTGGGCCTATATTAAAATGATGGGCGCCCGAGGGCTTCGCGAGGCAACACAGTTAGCCATTTTGAACGCTAACTACACCGCCAAGCGCCTGGAGGAGTCCTACTCCATTCTCTATCGGGGAACTAACGGCATGGTTGCCCACGAATGCATTATTGATATTCGCCCACTAAAGGCAGCGTCAGGTATCAGCGAGGAAGATATTGCCAAGCGGTTGATGGACTATGGCTTCCATGCGCCCACCATGTCATTTCCGGTGCCAGGCACACTGATGATAGAGCCGACCGAGTCCGAGTCGCTCTATGAAATTGACCGATTCTGCGATGCCATGATTGCCATCCGCGAAGAGATCAAGCGTGTTGAAAGTGGCGAGTGGACGCTGGATAACAACCCGTTGGTTAACGCCCCCCACACGCAGGCCGACATTATGGACAGCCAGTGGGAGCGGCCTTATGACCGCCAACTGGGCGCTTTTCCCACTGAGGCGGTCACTGCAGCCAAATACTGGCCAACCGTTAATCGGGTGGATAATGTGTTTGGGGATCGTCAGCTTATTTGTTCTTGCCCAGGTATTGATGAATACCGGAAGTAAAAACACGCTAGACGCCTAATACGTAAGCCAACGCTTCAGCAAGTGAACGCCTTTGAGCCCTTATTCGGGTACCAGAGGCGTTCTTTCCTGGATGCGCTGTTTACAAAAACCATCCAACAGTTTTTCATAGCGTTTAGGAAGTACGGAGTCACGCCGACGTAACAGATAGAGCTCTTCATTCACCGCAATGGGTAAGGTTAACGCTTTCACCTGACGCTGCCACGGTGACGTTTCTAATACCAATAAAGAAACTACTGTAAACCCAAGCCCACGAGCAACCGCATCTAGCACCATACCGACTTCGTTGGTAAAACCCTGGTAGCGAAAATGTGTCATTGAGCGAAACTCACCTGGATAATTCGCTCTCAACAGTGAATACGCGTGGTTAAT
Source organism: Halomonas sp. 111 (assembly GCF_052379685.1). Taxonomy (NCBI): domain Bacteria; kingdom Pseudomonadati; phylum Pseudomonadota; class Gammaproteobacteria; order Oceanospirillales; family Halomonadaceae; genus Halomonas; species Halomonas sp. 111. Next base: position 3,251 of record NZ_JBQSYV010000002.1, on the reverse strand, counting down.
GCCATCGTAGTAGTTAAGAAAGCCGATACCCATTAAATCAGACAGCGTACTCCCGGCAAAATCAGCGGGCACCACTAGGCACAGCGGCTCTTTATGCCATAGCGTGCAGGTAAGGTCAGGATGGTTGAGCGCGTCCGTCACGATACCTATATCGTAGCGCCCTTCCAGCAAGTCATTCACAATTTCATGGTTAAACGCAAAGCTATAATTAACGGTTAAATTAGGATGCATTTGCTGCTGACCTAACATAAACGGATACAGCATGAGGCCAACACTTCCAGGCGACGCAATACGGCACTCACCACTGTCCAGGGAGTCATCATCCAGGCCATGACGAAACTGTTCATGCTCAGCAAAGAGTTTTAACGCATAATCGTAAGCACGGCGACCCGATTCCGTTAAGGTAAAACTTCGCCCTTTACGCTCAATTAGCGTTTTATCAAGGTAGTTTTCCAATTTACGTACATGCTGACTAACCCCGGGCTGGGTCATCTCCAGGCGATGTGCCGTACGTGTAAAACTACCGGTCTCAACTAACGTAATAAATGTCCGAAAATACTGGGCATTAAACATAATAAAACGCCATTTTCTATAGCCACCGTGTGCGCGTATTTTGCGCATAGAGTAGCACAGTTGGGCTTGTCACTGGTTGCGCTGTACCCACCGCTTTAGCGTGCTAGTATGCAATGAGTTAAAAAAATGACCAGGAATCGACGCACTAATGACATCAATTATCCAGCCTCGTGCCACTATCTCTAGCATTATCTCTCCCGAAGGAAGCCTTGAAGTGCTTTCACAGCACGAGGTTAATCGGCTACAAAGCACCTCACAAAACGGCTTACATGATTTACTGCGCCGCTGTGCACTGGCTGTCTTGAATTGCGGAAGGCCCACCGATGACAGTGTGGCTATTCTTGAAGCGTATAAAGATTTTGATATTGAGGTGTTACAACAGGATAGAGGAATTCGCTTAAAGCTGACCAATGCGCCCGCAGAAGCCTTTGTCGATGGCCAGATGATACGCGGCATTCGTGAGCACCTCTCCTCCATTATTCGCGATATTGTTTACGTATATAACGAGATTCAGAACCACAACCGCTTTGACCTTAATACAGCGGAAGGAACCACCAACGCAGTTTTTCATATTTTGCGTAAAGCCGGCACATTAAAGCCTGGGCGTGACCCAAGCCTGGTAGTTTGCTGGGGCGGCCACTCCATTTCACGTGATGAGTACGAGTACTCAAAAGATGTTGGCTACCATCTTGGGCTGCGTGATCTAGACATTTGTACCGGCTGTGGGCCTGGCGCCATGAAAGGGCCGATGAAAGGTGCAAATGTTGCTCATGCCAAACAGCGGCGTCAGGATAGCCGTTACCTGGGGATTTCCGAGCCAGGCATTATTGCCGCAGAAGCCCCCAACCCCATTGTTAATGAACTCGTCGTCATGCCTGACATTGAAAAGCGCTTGGAAGCGTTTGTACGTCTAGGCCATGGCATTATCGTCTTCCCTGGCGGGGTCGGTACGGCTGAAGAGATTTTGTATCTACTCGGCATACTGCTGCATCCAAATAACAGTGAAACCCCCTTCCCCCTCATTTTCACAGGGCCTGCGGACTCAGCCGCGTATTTCCAAAAAATAGACGAATTTCTGGTCTATACCCTGGGCGAAGAAATTCGTCGCTACTACACTATCATTACCGGTGACCCGGTGGCGGTCGCCCGTAAGATGCGTACTGGGATTGATACCATTAAAGAGTTCCGGCGCAATCAGCAGGATGCCTTTTACTATAATTGGCGTCTCACCATTGCACGAGATTTTCAAGCGACCTTCGAACCTACCCACGAAGCCATGCGTGAGCTCGCTCTGCATCGCCAGCAGCCCAAGCATGAACTTGCCGCCAATCTTCGTCGTGCTTTTTCTGGGATTGTGGCTGGAAATGTTAAGGAACAAGGCATTAAAGCCATTAAAGCCCACGGTCCCTTTGTGCTAACCGCAGAACCTGCCCTGATGCAGCACCTGGACGAGTTACTGACCTCATTTGTTGCCCAAGGGCGCATGAAACTTGATGGCCAGCCCTACACGCCGTGTTATGTTTTAAAATAACCGCGGCTCCAAGGCGCTATTTGCAGCACAATTACCAGTATCTGCAGCCGATAAATCGGCTGCTTCACTTGTCCCCGGAAGAAAACCTTGCTCATCGCCCTACTGACGCTATTAGCTGCTGGCATTATTAAAGGTGCTATTGGTTCGGGTGTGCCGGTGTTGGTTGTGCCGGTATTTACCATGCTTTATGACGTTAAGCTCGCGATTGCCGTACTGGTTGTCCCCAACCTGTTTAGCAACCTGCTTCAGGTATGGCAATACCGGCGCCACCTACTGCCCATCCGGTTTCTAGCTACTTTTTCGATAGCGGGCGCGCTAGGTATTATTCTGGGCACTTGGGGGTTAGTGGTTCTCTCGCCAAAGCTGCTGTCGTTAGGCGTTGCAGGCGCGATTGTCTTGTATCTAATCATCAAACTAACAAGACGGCGCTTGGTACTTTCCTACGCACTGGCTTCACGAATCGTCATCCCGGTTGGCTTACTGGGCGGTATATTGCAAGGCGCTGCGGGCATGTCCGCCCCCGCTTCAATTACATTTTTGAATGCGATGAAGCTGGAAAGGCCTGTGTTTATTGGCTCAATTTCCGTCTTTTTTGTGGCGACTACCTGCGTGCAAATTCCCGCGCTCTTAAAGGCTGACATACTGACAATGCAGCGTTCGCTTTATAGCGTCATTGCTCTAGGCATCATTTTGACGGCCATGCCGCTGGGTGCCTACCTGGGAAATCGAATGCCACACCGTTGGTTTGATAATTTAATCATGCTGCTGCTTACGGGTATCGCCATTAAAATTATTATTGATACGCTACTCTAAGCTTGATGCCCTAAGATTAAGATCCTAAAGCAAAAAACAAGAAACAATCTACACTCTAGTCTGTCTTACCTTTATCAAGGCCGATATTGACCAAGGAAAGGAGCTAGCCATGCAGATGATTAGTCAACTACACGACGGAAAGACAAAAGCCTTTGCAAAATACTGCTTTGAAAGTAGCTCAGCTGAAAAGCTCCGTGCAGCAGCCGAAGGTAAGGCTGATTCGGCTGAAATGAAGCACTGGGGAATAACGGAAGGCCAATGGGAAGAAGCTGTCGCGGCAGCCTTGGCCGATCATGAGGCTGACGAGTAACCTGCTTATTACCTGCTCGTTTAC